>NZ_QWFA01000110.1 GCF_003501885.1 Streptomyces globisporus | reverse complement strand
GGGGAGGGTTGGGCGGTAGCTTCGGGGGGCCGCTGCCGTGGCGGCCGTCGTTCAGGAGCCTGCGGGTCGTCAGGCCGTAGATGCCGAACGGCGGGAAGAGGTCGACGCGGCGCGGGTAGTCGCCCTCCGCGCACTCCTCGCAGAGCAGGTCGCGGCCGGTGGGGGTCTGCCGGGCGGCGGCGACCGGGGCGTTCCAGCACGCCTCGCAGTCGAGGACGTCCGTCGGGGAGAGGGTGATCATCCGGGCCTCCCGGGTGGTACCGGTAACGCCTGGCGGGTGCTGCGCATCAGGCGCCCCCGTCGCTGGTGGGGATGGCGGGCGTGGTGGGGCTGAGACGGCCGGGGGTTCTCATCGGCGGGTCTCCCGCCAGACGCGGACGAGCTTGGCCGCGTCGGGGCAGATCGCCCCGGTCCGGCAGGCGGTGCAGGTCATCGTGTGGCCGAGCAGGGCGCGGTAGGCCGTGTCGGGGGATTCGGTCGTGGTCACGTTCACCTCTCTGCTGATCTCGGCCCAGACGAATTCGGCGCCGCGGGTGCGTGTGTGCCCGAAGCGGTCCGCCGTGGCCAGGGCGGCGAGGACGGCCGCATGGGCGGTCGCGCTCAACTCGGCGGGGAGATCGGCCTCGACGCGGAAGAGGGCCAGGTCGGTGGCCACACGCGGGTCGGTGCCTGTGGCGGCGGTGAGCATGCCGGTCAGCGCCGCGACCCGCGCTTGTGCAGAGCGCACACTTCTCCCCTGGTGAACCGAATGTCACTCCATGTAATGCTGAATATTCAGCTTCAACCTGATGGGTTAGCTTTGTCAACAGCGACGCCCATATCGACGCCGAACACACGGAGCTGCTCAAATGCCACGTGATACGCCGTACCTGCAGGTGGCGGACAAGCTGCGGGCTCGCGTGCGGGCCGGTGAATGGGCGGTCGGGGACAAGCTGCCGTCCCGGGCGCGGTTCGCCGAGGAGTACGGCGTGGGCCAGTCCGTGGCGCAGCGGGCCATGGAGCGTCTGATCATCGAGGGCATCCTCGAAGGCCGTGCCGGTTCCGGTACGTACGTCCGCCGGGCCCGCGAGCGCCGGCGCATGGTCCGTTCACGCCACCGCGAGCAGCGGAACAAGAGCCCGTTCGCCTCGAACATGAGCGAGCTCGACCACGAGGCGGACTGGGAGTGCACCAGCAGGGCCCGCGTCCCCGCGCCCGAGGACATCGCGGAACGCCTGGCGATCGAGCCCGGCGACCTCTGTGTCGTGACCGACTACGAGTTCCTCGCCGACGGCCTGCCCGTACAGCTCGCCAAGAGCTGGGAGCCGATGGCCATCACGGACGGGACACCGGTCCTGCTCCCGGAGATGGGCCCGCACGGCAAGCTGGGCGTCGTGGAGCGCATGCGCTCCATCGGCGTGGATATCGCCACCGGCATCGAACTGCCCCGCCCGGCCCGCGCCACGCGGGAACAGGCCAACCTGCTCGGGATCTCCATCGGCGACCTGGTCATCGAGATCGAGCGCACGTACTTCGACCGCGAGGGCCGCCCCGTGGAGACGGCCGACGTCGTCGTGCCGGACATCCGCTGGGAGATCGCCTACGAAATCCGCATCGACCGGCCGGACTTCGACCAGCCGGATTCCTGAGGCGGGTGCCGAGGGGGCCGGTTCACACGAACCCCCGCCCCATCTCGTCCAGGATCTCGTCGATCACCGCCGCCGGCTCCCGCGCCAGGTCCTCCTCGATCCACATCCGCATCGCGATCCGGAGCGAGGCCAGGAAGCCCGCCGCCAGGACGATCGGGCGGACCGGGGCCGACGGTGGGCCGGGGCGGGCTGCCACCGCTTCGGCCAGGTCGCGTTCCAGGGCGGCGTGGTTGGCCAACTGGCGCGCCAGCAGCGAGGGGTGACGCATCGCCAGGCGGGTGCGGATCGCCCATTCGCGTTCCGGGGGTGCCACGCGGTCCGCGAACTGGGCCACCGCCGCGCGCAGGGCCGGCCAGGCGGGTTCGTCGGCGGGGCGGTCGCGGACCGTGCGGACCAGGGCCCTGATCTGCTGCTCCTCGCCGTAGAGGAGGGCGTCCTCCTTGTTGGTGAAGTAGTTGGAGAACGTTCTGCGGGAGATCCCGGCCGCGTCCGCCACCGCCTCGACCGTCACCTGGTCGAATCCGTGCTCCACCGTCAGGCGCAGGGTCGCCTCGTGCACGGCCTGGCGGGTGGCTTCCTTCTTGCGTTCCCGGAGTCCCGGTCCCGCGGTGCTGCTGTCCATGGAGGCATTATCCCCCGGGTGTGAGATTCTTGCTCAGTGGGCAAAATTGCCCAGTGTGCATGTATGGTGAAGCCTTCTCCCTCCCGTACGGGGTCGTGCACGGATGCGCCCGATGCCGACATCTCGCACGGGCCTCTCGTACGAACATTTCCGGAGGTTGCGCGTGAGCGCAGCAGACACCGCCGCCGCCCCGGCCGGGGCCCCCGCCGCCGCACCCATGGACCACCGCCACGTCCTGCGGGCCCTCAGTGGGCTGCTCATCGTGCTGTTCGTGGCGATGATCAGCAGCACCGTGGTCTCGGTCGCACTGCCGCAGATCATCGGGTCCCTCGACGGCACGCAGTCCCAGTACACCTGGGTCGTCACCGCGACCCTGCTCGCCTCCACGGCCTCCACCCCGATCTGGGGCAAGCTCGCCGACCTGTTCAGCAAGAAGCTGCTGCTCCAGGTAGCCATCGGGATCTTCGTCGTCTCGTCGGTGGCGTGCGGGTTCGCCCAGTCCACCGAGCAGTTGATCGCCTTCCGCGCCGTTCAGGGGCTCGGCATGGGCGCGCTCCAGGTGCTCGTCCAGGTGATCATCGCCGCGATGATCAGCCCGAAGGAGCGCGGACGCTACAACGGCTACCTCGGCGGCGTCATGGCCGTAGCCACCGTCGGCGGGCCGCTGCTCGGCGGGTTCATCACCGACGCCTCCTGGCTCGGCTGGCGCTGGTGCTTCTTCATCGCCGTGCCCTTCACGCTCCTCGCCTCCGTGATGCTGGCCCGTACCCTGCACCTCGTCGAAGTCCGCCGGCCCGACACCAAGGTCGACTACCTGGGCGCATCCCTCATCGCCGCCGGGGTCAGCCTCCTGCTCCTCTGGGTCACCTTCGTCGGCGACGACTTCGACTGGATCTCCTGGCAGAGCGGACTGATGGTCGGCGGAAGCGTGATCATCCTGGGGGCGGCCGTCCTCGTCGAGGGCCGCGTCAAGGAGCCCGTCGTTCCGCTGCACGTCGTCCGCCGCCGCGACCCCGCCCTCGCCATCGTCGCCAGCCTCGCGGTCGGCATGGCCATGTTCGGGGGCGCGGTCTTCCTCGGGCAGTACTTCCAGATCGGACGCGGCTACTCGCCGACCGAGGCCGGGCTCCTCACCATTCCGCTCATGGCCGGCGTCCTCGTCTCCTCCACCGTCGCCGGGCGCCTGGTTTCCAAGACCGGCAAGGTCAAGCCGTTCATCGTCGCCGGTGTCGTCGTCCTCGCCCTCGGCTTCCTCGGACTGTCCTTCATCGACCACGAGACCTCGCTCCTGATGGTGTCGCTGGGGATGCTCGGTGTGGGTGTCGGAGTCGGTATGTCGATGCAGAACCTGGTGCTCGTCCTCCAGAACACCGTGCCGCTCAGCGAGATCGGCGCGGCCAGCGGGGCCATCACCTTCTTCCGCTCCCTCGGCGGCACCATGGGCGTCTCCGTCCTCGGCGCGGTCCTCGCCCACCAGGTGTCCACGAAGATCACGGACGGTCTGGCAAAGCTCGGCATCGATCCCGCCGCCTCCGGCTCCGGCGGCTCCACCCTCAACGTCGCCGCCATGCCGCCCCAGGTCCAGGACGTCGTCCGGGCCGCGTACGGGGACGCCACCGGCCACATCTTCCTCATCTCGGCCGGCATCGCCGTGATCGGCGTCATCGCGTCGCTGTTCCTGACGCCGACGAAGTTGCGGGACAGCGTGGATCTCTGAGCCCCCTACGGCTCGTCCAGCCCGCTTCCGCGCCCCGCACGGGTGCGGAAGCGGGCTGTTGTACTGTTACGACCCCCGTACGCGACGGGGAACGAGAAGACCGACCGAGGAGGTGAGACCCATTACCGCTGGATCAGGCTGGGTGCTCACCCCGCGCGATCACGTCGGACGACCGGCAGCAGCCGAAGCTGACCGGACGGACTAGAACGATCGTCGAGCGCCCATCGGTTTTCCCGAAAGGCTTCGCTCGCATGTCGGTTCACCCCATCAGCTCCCTCTCCACCACCGTCCTCGCCCTCCGCCGCGCCGGGTGCGTCTTCGCCGAGGACGAGGCCCTCCTCCTCCACGAGGCCGCCGCCTCCCCCGACGAGCTGTCCGACCTCGTCGAGCGCCGTGCCACCGGGCTCCCGCTCGAACACGTCCTGGGCTGGGCGGAGTTCCGCGGTCGCCGGTTCGCCGTGGACGCCGGTGTCTTCGTGCCCCGGCGGCGTACGGAGTTCCTCGTGGCGCAGGCCGCCGCCCTCGCGCCCCGCCGGGCCGTCGTCGTCGATCTCTGCTGCGGTTCGGGTGCGCTCGGCGTCGCCCTCGCCACCGCCCTGGACCGGGTCGACCTGCACGCCTGCGACGTCGAACCCGCCGCCGTACGCTGCGCCCGGCGCAACGTCGGCGACCTGGGGGAGGTGTACGAGGGTGATCTCTTCACCCCCCTTCCCGCCCGCCTGCGCGGCCGCGTCGACGTGCTCCTGGCCAACGTTCCGTACGTTCCGACCGCCGATGTCGAGCTGCTCCCCGCCGAGGCCCGCGTCCACGAACCGCGCGTCGCCCTCGACGGGGGCGGCGACGGCCTCGACGTCATGCGCCGGGTCGCCGCCGAGGCGCCCGCGTGGCTCGCCCCGGGCGGCAGCCTGCTGGTGGAGGCCGGCGAGCGGCAGCGGAACGTCGCGGTGGAGATCCTGCGCGCCGCCGGGCTCACCCCGCGGGTCCGGGTCTCCGAGGAGCTGTACGCCACCGTCGTCATCGGGACGGCCCGGCGGGTCACGTGAAGCGGTGGCGCGTCTGGCTGTACGGCTCCCCCTTGCCGAAGCCGAACGCCGTACGGGGGTGAACCGCGAACACCTGGGCGTGGCCCGCCTCCGCCTGGACGAAGCTGCCGTCCTCGACGTCGAAGTGCCAGTCGGCGCCGTACTTCGCCTCCCACTCCCGGGCCAGTTCCCTGAGCCGGCCGTGGTCCGTCACCCGGTCCGCCCGGCCCTCCACCACGACGTCGAAGCCGGAGTCCAGGGTGTTCGCACCCGTCGTCAGGACCACCTCGGGGTTGGCCGCCAGATTGCGCGCCTTGCGCTCCTGCGGGCCCGTACAGAAGTGCAGGGCGCCCTGCGACCAGACGCCGATGAGCGGGGTGACGTGGGGGCGGCCGTCGGGTCGGACCGTGGAGAGCCAGTACAGCGGGGCGTTTGTCAGTACGGCGGCCGTCTCCGGCCAGGGGCGGGCCGTCGCACCCTCGCTGCTGTAGCGGGCGTCCAGCTCGGTGGCCGGGGGCTGCTCGGTCGTGGACATCTTTCCTCCGGGGTGGTGGCGAACGGTGCTGTCACGGGGTGCTGTCAGGTGCTTTCCCCGTGGGTGGACTCCGCCGCCGCCCCGAAATCATCGGCACGGGACTAGGCTCGGAGAGCTGTGACGCGGCAAGGGAGCGGCGAGCAGTTACGCAGTTCGGGTTCGGCTGGCAGGAGAGCACGGGATGACGACCGCGCCGGGGCGCAGAAGCAGTACGTTCACCAGGCTGCTGCGGCACGGATTCACCGACCCGTCCGCCGCCGAGCAGCTCCTCGACCTGGACGCGCTCGCCTCCGTACGGTCCGATCCGGTCCTGCTGGAGGCGCTCGGGGCCACCGCCGACCCTGATCTGGCCCTGCGCGGACTGGTCCGGATCGTGGAGGCGGGGGAGGAGAGCGAGCGGCAGGTGCTGCTCGACACCCTCGTCACCGCCAAACCCCTGCGCGACCGGCTCCTCGGGGTCCTCGGCGCATCCGAGGCGCTCGGGGACCATCTGGCCCGGCACCCGCGCGACTGGCAGGCGCTCGTCACGTACGAGTCGGCCGATCTGCACCCCGGCGTCGCCGAGTTCGAGCAGGGGCTCGCCGACGCGGTCGACCCGGACTCGCTGCGGGTCGCCTACCGCCGGTGCCTGCTCACCCTCGCCGCCCGGGACGTGTGCGGGACGACCGATCTCGCCCAGACCGCCGCCGAGCTGGCCGACCTCGCCACCGCCACCCTGCGCGCCGCCCTCGCCATCGCTCGTACGGCCGCGCCCGAGGACGCCGCGCTGTGCCGGCTCGCCGTCGTGGCGATGGGCAAGTGCGGCGGGCGGGAGCTGAACTACATCTCCGACGTCGACGTGATCTTCGTCGGGGAGGCGCGTGACGGGGTCGACGAGACCAAGGCCATGCAGGCCGCCACCCGGCTGGCCGCGCACATGATGCGGATCTGCTCCGACACCACCGTCGAGGGCACCATCTGGGAGGTCGACGCCAACCTCCGCCCCGAGGGCCGCAACGGGCCGCTCGTGCGCACCCTCAGCTCCCACCTCGCCTACTACCAGCGCTGGGCCAAGACCTGGGAGTTCCAGGCCCTGTTGAAGGCCCGGGCGGTGGCCGGCGACCCCGAGCTGGGCGCCGAGTACGTCGAGGCGGTGTCGCCGCTCGTCTGGGGGGCCGCCGACCGGGAGAACTTCGTTCCCGACGTGCAGAAGATGCGCCGCCGGGTCGTCGACAACATCCCCGCAGACCGCATCGAGCGCGAGCTGAAGCTCGGCCCCGGCGGGCTGCGGGACGTCGAATTCGCCGTCCAGCTCCTCCAGTTGGTGCACGGGCGCAGCGACGCCTCGCTGCACAGCGGCTCCACCCTGGAGGCGCTGCGGGCGCTCGCCGAAGGCGGGTACGTGGGACGCGCGGACGCCGCCCAGCTGGACGAGGCGTACCGTTTCCTGCGCGCCATGGAGCACCGCATCCAGCTCTACCGGCTGCGCCGCACCCACCTGGTCCCCGAGGACGAGGCGGATCTGCGGCGGCTCGGCCGGTCGCTCGGCATGCGCACCGATCCGGTGGCCGAGCTGAACAAGGCCTGGAAGCGGCACGCCTCCGTCGTACGGCGGCTGCACGAGAAGATCTTCTACCGGCCGCTGCTGGACGCCGTCGCCCAGCTGGCCCCCGGTGAGTCCCGGCTCAGCGCGAAGGCCGCCGCGATCCGTCTGGAGGCCCTCGGGTACGCCGACCCGGCGGCCGCCCTGCGGCACCTGGAGGCGCTCTCCTCCGGGGTGACCCGCAAGGCCGCCATCCAGCGCACGCTGCTGCCGGTGCTCCTCGGCTGGTTCGCGGACTCCGCCGACCCGGACGCCGGTCTCCTCGGCTTCCGCAAGGTGTCCGACGCGCTCGGCAAGACCCCGTGGTACCTGCGGCTCCTGCGCGACGAGGGCGCCGCCGCGGAGAACCTCGCCCGGGTTCTCTCCGCCGGCCGGCTCGCCCCGGACCTCCTCATGCGGGCCCCGGAGGCGGTCGCGATCCTCGGCGATCCGGAGGGGTTGAAGCCGCGCACCCGGGAGCACCTGGAGCAGGAGGTGCTGGCCGCGGTGGGGCGGGCGGGCGATGCGGAGTCGGCCGTGGCGGTAGTACGCGGGGTACGCCGCCGGGAGCTGTTCCGTACGACGGCCGCCGACCTCATCGGCTCGTACGGCACCGAGGACAGCCCCGCCGAGCAGGACCACGGGGCCCTCGTGGACCGCGTCGGCTCCGCCGTCACCGACCTCAACGCCGCCACCATCGCGGGCGCGCTGCGGGCCGCCGTCCGCGACCGGTGGGGCGACACCCTGCCGACCCGGTTCGCCGTCATCGGCATGGGCCGATTCGGCGGGCACGAGCTGAGTTACGGCTCCGACGCCGACGTCCTCTTCGTCCATCAGCCGCGCGAGGGCGTGAGCGACGAGGAGGCCGGGCAGGCGGCCAACGCGGTCGTGGGCGAGATGCGGCGACTGCTCCAACTGCCGACCGCCGACCCGCCGTTGCTCATCGACGCCGATCTGCGTCCCGAGGGCAGGACCGGGCCGATGGTGCGCACGCTGAAGTCGTACGAGGCCTACTACCGGCGCTGGTCGCTGGTCTGGGAGAGCCAGGCGCTGCTGCGGGCCGAACACATGGCGGGCGACGAGGAGTTGGGGCGCTCCTTCGTCGAGCTGATCGATCCGCTGCGGTATCCGATGGAGGGGCTCGGCGAGGACGCCGTACGCGAGATCCGCCGGCTCAAGGCGCGGATGGAGTCCGAGCGGATGCCGCGCGGCGCGGACCCCACGCTCCACACGAAGCTGGGGCGGGGCGGGTTGAGCGATGTCGAATGGACCGTGCAGCTGATTCAGATGCAGCACGGGTGGGCGGAGCCCGGCCTGCGCACGACGCGTACGCGCGAGGCGCTGGCCGCCGCGTGCGCCGCCGACCTGATTTCGGCTGAGGAGGCGCAGACGCTGGACGAGGCGTGGGTGCTGGCGGCGCGGGTGCGCAACGCGGTGATGCTGGTGCGGGGGCGGTCGGGCGACACGTTCCCGTCCGACGCGCGGGAGCTGGCGGCGGTGGGGCGGTATCTGGGGTACGAGCCGGGGCATGTCGGGGACATGTTGGACGACTATCGGCGGATCACTCGGCGGGCTCGGGCGGTGGTGGAGGAGCGGTTCTACGGGGCGGCGGGCTGAGGTCGTTCCCCGGAGCCCGGCCCCGGGCCCCCTCGGGGCTCCGCTCCGCCCCGGGCCGACTCCGGCGCCCCCTCGGGGCTCCGCCCCGGACCTCGCTCCTCGATCGCCGGAGGGGCTGGATGGCCGGTTGCGCGCGGCCCGGGCGGGGCCCGGGGACAGAGCACCCCCCGGCATCCCCTACGGGCCCCGAGGGGGCTTACCCCCTTCGCGGCCCGGGGGGCCGCTCCATGGCCCGGCGGAGCGGCCGACGGGCATGATCCATCCATGACTTTACGGCGAACAAGTATCCGGATCGCGGCTGGTGCGGCGGTCCTCGGCAGTGTCTCCGCCCTGGTGGCTCCGGTCTCGGCGGCGGCCGGCTCCCACCGTGAGCGGGTACAGGGCGGGGCCGTCGTCTCCGTCGGGCAGGCGGCCGACCTCACAGCGGAGGAAGTGGCCGAGAAGCTCCGGGGGAAGATCGACTCGTCCCAGGTCCGATACGGTGTGACCGCCTATCGGGTTGTCTACCGCACCACTGACAGCGCAGGCGCCCCCACGACCGCGAGCCAGCTCGTCGTCCTGCCCAAGAACGGGGCGCGCCACCTGTCCACCGTCTCCTGGCTGCACGGCACCACCGTCTATCGCAAGGACGTCGCCTCGGAGAATCCGCATGCGAACGACCGGCTCGTCGCCCTGTTGTTCGCCTCGACCGGGCGGGCCGTCTCGGCGCCCGACTACGTGGGCCTCGGCTCGGGCGAAGGCTTCCACCCGTACGGTGACCCCGGGGCCACCGTGGCGGCCTCGGTGGACGGCCTGCGTGCGGCCAGGACCTTCGCCCACCGGAACGGCCGGGAGCTGAAGCGCAAGGTACAGGTCAGCGGGTTCTCGCAGGGCGGCCCCGCGACCATGCTGGTAGGCCGGGCGCTTCAGCAGGAGGGCGCCGACCGCTACTTCCGGGCGGGGGCACTCGCCCCGGTCAGCGGCCCGTACGACCTCTCGGCCTTCGAGGCCGCCGCGGCCGACGACAAGATCGCCAAATCCGGCATCTACCTCGCCTACTTCGTCACCGCCTGGAACAAGATGTACGGCCTCTACACGTCACCCGGCGATGTCTTCCGCTCGCCCTACGACGGCAAGGTCGAGGGTCTCTTCGACGGCCATCACACTGCCGAGCAGATCGTCAGCGAACTCCCGGCGGCGTCCAAGGACCTGTTCACCGAGGACTTCCTGGACAAGATCCGCAAGCCTGACGGTGTCCTGAAGGACAAGCTCCGCCCGATGGACAACACCTGCGACTGGCGGCCGGACGTACGGGTGGAGATCTTCCACGGCCGGGGCGACAAGGACGTCGACTTCAGTCACGCGGCGTACTGTGCCGACCAGCTGACGAGAAACGGCGCCGCACCCCGGCTGACCGACGTCGGCGACTACGACCACAACGGATCGGTGCGGCAAGCACTGCCCCGAATCGTCAGGTTCTTCGACGAGTCGGCGAAGACCAGCTGAAGCACGCCACCGGTGACGGTGGGAGCAGAGGATGTACGCGCAACGGCTCGCCGGTGTGGCGCGCCAACCCAGGTCGTAGTGCTCGCCGTGCGAGGACTACGACCTGCGCGCCCCGGCCGCCTCCGGCTCGGCCTCCGCACCCGGCTCCGGTTCGGACGCCGGGCGGGGCAGGCGCGCCGCGCGCAGTCCGGTCAGCCGGCCCTTCGCAGCCCCGGGCACCCACTTCGGCAGCCGGTGCGGCAGCGAGCCGTACCAGACGCGGGAGACCGCGTAGCCGAACGCGAGGCAGGCCATGCCGCCCACCGCGTCCAGCCAGAAGTGGTTGGCGGTGGCCACGATGACGACCAGGGTGAGCGTCGGGTAGAGCAGGCCCAGGACGCGGGCCCACGGCACCGAGGCCAGGGCGAAGATCGTCAGACCGCACCAGAGGGACCAGCCGATGTGCATCGACGGCATCGCCGCGTACTGGTTCGACATGTTCTTGAAGTTGCCCGAGGCCATCGAACCCCACGTCTCGTGCACGAGCACGGTGTCGATGAAGTTCGCGCCGTTCATCAGACGGGGTGGCGCCAGCGGGTAGAGGTAGTAGCCGAGCAGGGCCACGGCCGTCGTCGCGAAGAGGACAAGACGGGTCGCGGCGTAGCGGCCGGGGTGGCGGCGGAACAGCCAGACGAGGACGCCGATGGTCACGACGAAATGCAACGTCGCGTAGTAGTAGTTCATCGACACGATCAGCCATGTCACGGAATTGACCGCGTGATTGACCGATTCCTCGAAGGCGAGACCCAGGGACTTCTCCGCCGACCAGATCCAGTCCGCGTTGCGCAGGGCCGCCGCCTTCTGCTCGGGGACGGCATTGCGCACGAGCGAGTACAGCCAGTAACTGACCGCGATGAGCAGGATCTCGAACCAGAGCCGGGGGCGGCCGGGCGTCCGCAGCGAGCGGAGCCGGGACTGCCAACCGGACTTTCCGGGGGCCGGGGGAGGGGTGGACGACGCGGCGGCGGTCTCGGGGGCCGCCTCGGCCGCGATGGGTGAAGGACCGGCCGTCGACCGGCCTTCCTGTGCTGTCACCTGTGTTTCACCCATAGGCAGAGAGTCTTCCATAGAGCTTCCTCTGCCTACGATCATCCTCCGGTCGGGTTCCGGTCGCACGTCCTGCGTCTCAAGGACGAGGAGCCGACCCTGAGCCGCCTGCGGGTCCGGCGGCCGTCGAGCCGCGAACCACCAGCTCGGGCATGAAGACGAACTCGCTGTGCGGGGCCGGGGTTCCGCCGATCTCCTCCAGCAGCGTACGGACCGCGGCCTGGCCCATCGCCGTCACCGGCTGCCGGATCGTCGTCAGCGGCGGGTCCGTGAACGCTATGAGGGGCGAGTCGTCGTAGCCGACCACGGAGAGTTCCCGGGGGACTTCCCTGGACTCCCGGCGGGCCGCCCGGATCGCCCCGAGCGCCATCATGTCGCTCGCGCACACGACCGCCGTGCAGCCGCGCTCCATCAGAGCGGTGGCGGCGGCCTGGCCGCCCTCCAGCGTGTACAGGGAGTGCTGGATCAGCTCCTCGATCTCCTCCTCGGCGAGGCCCAGCTGTTCCCGCATCGTCGCGTGGAAGCCCTCGATCTTGCGGAGCACCGGCACGAAGCGCTTGGGGCCGACCGCCAGACCGATCCGGGTGTGGCCGAGCGCCACCAGATGCGTCACCGCCAGCCGCATCGCCGCCCGGTCGTCCGGGGAGATGAACGGCGCCTGCACCTTGGCGGAGAAGCCGTTCACCAGGACGAAGGGGACCCCCTGGCCGCGCAGTTGTTCGTACCGCTGCATATCGGCCGAGGTGTCCGCGTGCAGCCCGGAGACGAAGATGATGCCCGAGACGCCCCGGTCCACCAGCATTTCGGTGAGTTCGTCCTCGGTGGAGCCGCCAGGGGTCTGGGTGGCCAGCACCGGGGTGTAGCCCTGCCGGGTCAGTGCCTGGCCGATGACCTGGGCCAGCGCCGGGAAGATCGGGTTCTCCAGCTCCGGGGTGATCAGCCCGACCAGCCCCGCGCTGCGCCTGCGCAGCCGCACCGGGCGTTCGTAGCCGAGGACGTCGAGCGCCGCGAGGACGGATTCGCGGGTGGCCGCCGCGACTCCGGGCTTGCCGTTCAGGACTCGGCTGACCGTCGCTTCGCTGACCCCCGCCTGAGTTGCGATATCGGCAAGCCGTGCGGTCATGGGATGCGACTGTACCGGGCCCGTGTCGGATTGCCCACTGTGCGTGGGGCTGTACGGGAGGGGGTTTCGGGGAGTGTTCCGGCAACACCTTGCAAGGACTTGCGGGGCCGGATCGCGGACCGTCGCCGGACCGTCGCCCTGCGGATATGGCCAGGCCCGCCCGCCCCTGCCAGGGGTGGGTGACGCTCGTCAAGGGGCTTGACGGCAACCTTGAGGACACGCGAATGTAACGATCATCAAGGCTTGCAGAAATCTTCCGCAAGGTCTTTCGGTCGTCTTTCATCCTTGTTACGTTCACGTCGACCCGGCGCCGCGACGGAGCGGTACGGCAGTTGAAGGAGTTCAGATGCGACGTGGCATAACGGCCACCGCCCTGGTCGCGGCCCTGGCGCTCGCGGCGACCGCCTGCGGCAGCGACGACGAGTCCGGCGGCAGCAAGAGCTCGGGCGAGCTCTCCGGCACCGTCACCTGGTGGGACACCTCCAGCGTCGGCAGCGAGGACAAGGTCTTCAAGAAGCTGGCCGAAGGCTTCGAGAAGAAGCACCCGAAGGTCGACGTCAAGTACGTCAACGTGCCCTTCGGCGAGGCGCAGAACAAGTTCAAGAACGCCGCCCAGGCCGGCGACGGCGCGCCCGACGTGATCCGCTCCGAGGTCGCCTGGACGCCGGACTTCGCCAACCTCGGCTACCTGGCCCCGCTGGACGGCACCGCCGCCCTGAAGAACCAGGACGACTTCCTCAAGCAGGCCGTCGCGTCCACCAAGTACGAGGACAAGACCTACGCCGTCCCGCAGGTCATCGACTCCATGGGCATCTTCTACAACAAGAAGATGTTCAAGGAGGCCGGTGTCGAGGCGCCCGCCGACCTGGCCGACCTCAAGACCGTCGCCGAGAAGATCAAGGACAAGACCGGCAAGACCGGCCTCTACCTCCGCGGCGACGACCCGTACTACTTCCTCTCCTTCCTGTACGGCGAGGGCGGCGACATGGTCGACGCCGGCTCCAAGAGCGTCACCATCGACAAGCCCGAGGGCGTCAAGGCGTTCAAGGCGGTCAAGGCCCTGGTCGACGACGGCACCGCGAAGACGGACGCCTCGGACGGCTGGGAGAACATGATGCAGGCGTTCAAGAACGGCGACGTCGCGATGATGATCAACGGCCCCTGGGCCGTCGCCGACACCCTGACCGGCAAGGAGTTCACGGACAAGGCCAACCTGGGCGTCGCCCCGGTCCCGGCCGGCTCCGCCGCCCAGGGCGCCCCGCAGGGCGGCCACAACCTCGCCGTCTACGCCGGCTCCAAGAACCTCGATGCCTCCTACGCCTTCGTCGAGTACATGACGTCCGTGGACAGCCAGGCCACCGCCGCCGGCGAGCTGAACCTGCTGCCCACCCGCACCTCCGCGTACGCCAAGAAGGAAGCGGTCGACAGCGAGATCGTCGGCTTCTTCAAGCCGGTCGTCGAGACCTCCGTCGAGCGCCCCTGGATCCCCGAGGGCGGCAGCCTCTTCGAGCCGCTGCGCATCGAGTACACCAAGGTCCTCACCGGTCAGACCACGCCGGAGAAGGCCGCCAAGGCCACCGGTGACTCCTACCGCAAGCTCCTCGAGGGCTGGAAGTAACAGGAAGGTTGGCCGACTGATGGCTGTCCACACCAGCCAGTCGGTGGTGAAGGCCGCGGGCGGGAACACCGCCCGCGGCCGGAGCCGCGGCACTGGCACCCCACCGCCGGCCCACGGCCGCCTCCGGCGCGCCCTGTCGGTCCACTGGTACGCCTGGGCCATGGTCGCCCCGGTCGTCCTCGTGATCGGCGTGATCATCGGCTACCCGCTGGTCCGCGGCATCTACCTCTCGATGACGGACGCCGACGAGCGCAACGTCGCCCGCTCCATCGGGGTCAACGAGATCCCCGCCACCTACGAGTTCATCGGCGCCGACAACTACGTCGACGCGCTGACCGGCTCGCAGTTCCTCGGCACGCTCGGCTGGACACTGGTGTGGACGGTCTCCTGCGTGAGCATCACGTTTGCCCTCGGCATGGCCCTGGCGAACATCCTCAACCGCCGTATCGCCGGACGCTCCGCCTACCGCATGGCCCTCATCCTGCCCTGGGCCATCCCCGGCTTCGTCTCCGTCTTCGCCTGGCGCTTCCTCTACAACGAGGAGCGCGGCCTGCTCAACAAGGTCCTCGGCGGCGCCGGCATCGACGCCGTGCCGTGGCTGAACGACCCGACCTGGGCGAAGTTCGCGGTCATCGCCGTCAACGTCTGGCTCGGCATCCCGTTCATGATGGTCGCCCTCCTCGGCGGACTCCAGTCCATCCCCTCCGAGCAGTACGAGGCGGCCGAGATGGACGGCGCGACCGCCTGGCAGCGCTTCCGCCACATCACGCTGCCCGGACTGCGCCCGGTCTCCACCACGGTGGTCCTGCTCTCCACCATCTGGACCTTCAACATGTTCCCGGTGATCTTCCTGCTGACCCGCGGCGGACCCGGTGAGGCGACCCAGATCCTGGTGACCCAGGCGTACAAGTTCTCCTTCGAGATCAGCCCGCGCGACTACGCGCAGTCCTCCACGTGGGGCGTGCTGATCCTCGTCCTCCTGATGGTCTTCGCCGTCGTCTACCGGCGGGTCCTGCGCTCCCAGGGAGACAACTGGTGACCACCGTGACCAACACCACCGCCCGGCACGGCGCCCGCAAGGTCCGCCTCCGCGGCGAGCGCTCCCCGCTCGCCTCCGTGGCCCTGCACCTCACCCTGATCGTCGCCTCGGTGATCGCGGTCTTCCCGGTGCTGTGGGTCCTGCTGACCTCGCTCAAGCCCGCCAAGTACGCGACCACCACGGACTTCTTCCGCGAGACGACGTTCGTCAACTACACGAACCTCATCCGCGACACCGAGTTCCTCAACTGGTTCGCCAACTCCGTGATCATCTCCGCGCTCTCCACGGTGATCGGCGTCTTCGTCGCCGCCACCACCGGATACGCGGTCAGCCGCTTCCGCTTCCCCGGCAAGCGCGGGCTGATGTGGACGCTGCTGATCACCCAGATGTTCCCGGTCGCCGTCCTCATCGTGCCGATCTACAACATCATGTCGACCCTCGGGCTGCTCAACCAGCCGACCGGTCTCGTCATCACCTACCTCACCATCTCGGTGCCGTTCTGCGCCTGGATGATGAAGGGCTTCTTCGACACCATCCCGCGCGAGATCGACGAGTCGGGCGAGGTCGACGGCCTCACCCCGTTCGGCACCTTCTGGCGGCTCATCCTGCCGCTGGCCAAGCCGGGCCTCGCCGTCACCGCGTTCTACTCCTTCATCACCGCCTGGGGCGAAGTGGCGTACGCCTCCGCCTTCCTGGTCGGCGACGAGAACCTCACGCTGGCCGGCGGACTCCAGAAGTTCGTCAACCAGTACGGAGCCCAGTGGGGCCCCATGACCGCGGCTTCCGTCCTCATCGCCATCCCGGCCGCCCTGGTGTTCCTCTTCGCCCAGAAGCACCTGGTCACCGGCATGTCCGCCGGAGCCGTCAAGGGCTGACCCCACCAGGACGCCCAGCACCCGCACGCATCACCGCACCCGTCACGGCGGCGTCGGAAACCCCGACCCGGTCACCGGCGCCGCTCCCCACCCAGACACCCCAGGGACGACATGACCCAGCACCTCGCTGCCCCCTCCACCGGCACGTCCGACGACGCCCCGGGCCACCGCACCGGCTGGTGGCAGGACGCGGTGATCTACCAGGTCTATCCGCGGAGCTTCGCCGACGGCAACGGCGACGGCATGGGCGACCTCCCCGGCGTCACCGCCCGCCTGCCCCACCTCAGGGACCTGGGCGTCGACGCGGTGTGGCTCTCCCCCTTCTACGCCTCCCCGCAGGCCGACGCGGGCTACGACGTCTCCGACTACCGGGCCATCGACCCCATGTTCGGCAACCTGCTGGACGCCGACGCGCTGATCCGCGAGGCGCACGCCCTGGACCTGCGCGTCATCGTCGACCTGGTCCCCAACCACTCCTCCGACCAGCACGAGTGGTTCAAGCGCGCCCTGGCCGAGGGACCCGGCTCCGCCCTGCGCGAGCGGTACCACTTCCGCCCCGGCAAGGGTGCGAACGGCGAACTCCCGCCCAACGACTGGGAGTCCATCTTCGGCGGCCCCGCCTGGACCCGTACGGTGAATCCGGACGGCACCCCCGGCGACTGGTACCTCCACCTCTTCGCCCCCGAGCAGCCCGACTTCAACTGGGAACACCCGGCCGTCGCCGACGAGTTCCGCTCCATCCTGCGCTTCTGGCTCGACATGGGCGTCGACGGCTTCCGCGTCGACGTCGCCCACGGCCTCGTCAAGGCCGAGGGCCTGCCCGACCTCGGCACCCACGACCAGCTCAAGCTGCTCGGCAACGACGTCATGCCGTTCTTCGACCAGGACGGCGTACACGCCATCTACCGCAGCTGGCGCACCATCCTCGACGAGTATCCCGGCGAGAGGATCGCCGTCGCCGAGGCGTGGACCCCGACCGTCGAGCGCACTGCCAACTACGTGCGCCCCGACGAGATGCACCAGGCGTTCAACTTCCAGTACCTCTCCACCGCCTGGGACGCCGCCGAGCTCCGCAAGGTCATCGACTCCTCGCTCGACGCCATGCGCCCGGTCGGCGCCCCCACCACCTGGGTGCTCTCCAACCACGACGTCACCCGGCACGCCACCCGGTACGCCAACCCGGCCGGCCTCGGCACCCAGATCCGCACCCCCGGCGACCGCGAGCTGGGCCTGCGCCGGGCCCGCGCCGCCTCCCTGCTGATGCTCGCCCTGCCCGGCTCCGCCTACGTCTACCAGGGCGAGGAGCTCGGCCTGCCCGACGTCACCGACCTGCCCGACGAGGCCCGCCAGGACCCGTCGTTCTTCCGTGCCGAGGGCCAGGACGGCTTCCGCGACGGCTGCCGGGTACCGATCCCGTGGACCCGCGAGGGCACGTCGTACGGTTTCGGCGGCGGCGGCAGCTGGCTCCCGCAGCCCGCCGGCTGGGGCGAGCTGTCCGTCGAGGCGCAGACCGGCGTGGAGGGCTCCACCCTGGAGCTCTACCGGGCCGCCATCGCCGCCCGCCGCGAGCACCCGGGCCTCGGCGCGGGCACGGACGTCGAATGGCTGGACGGCCCCGAAGGCGTCCTCGTCTTCGCCCGCCCCGGCTTCGTCTGCACCGTCAACACCACCGGCGCCCCCGTCCGGATCGCCGCCCGCGGCCGGGTGCTGCTCGCCAGCTCCCCGGTCACCGTGGACGGCGCCGAGGCCGAGCTGCCCGCCGACACCACGGTGTGGTGGACGGTGTGACACTCCCCGCGCCCAGGACCACGGCAGCGCCGCGCCTCTCCGACATCGCCGGACAGGCGGCGGTCAGCGAGGCGACGGTCAGCCGGGTCCTGAACGGGAAGCAGGGCGTCGCGGACTCCACGCGTCAGCGGGTGCTCGCGGCGCTCGACATCCTGGGCTACGAACGCCCCGTACGGCTGCGGCAGCGCAGCGCCGGACTGATCGGCCTGGTGACGCCCGAACTCACCAACCCGATCTTCCCGGCGTTCGCGCAGTCCGTCGAACAGGTGCTGGCCGGGCACGGCTACACCCCCGTGCTCTGCACCCAGCTGCCGGGCGGGGCCACCGAGGACGAACTCGTCGAGCAGCTCGTCGAGCGCGGCGTGCCGTTCGTCCTGATCAACGGCTACAACGAGCGCATCAGCGCCCCGTTCGTCTCGCCCGATGACAACGCTGCCGTACGGATGGCCCTCCAGCACCTCGCCGACCTCGGCCACCGCCGGATCGGCCTGGCCATCGGCCCGCAGCGCTACGTCCCCTCCCGCCGCAAGCGGGACGGGTTCGTGGAGGCGGCCGTCTCGGTGCTCGGCATGGACCGCTCCGAGGCCGAACTGCTCGTCTGCTCCACCCTGTTCAGCGTCGAGGGCGGCCAGGTGGCGGCGGGCGCCCTGCTGGACGCGGGGTGCACCGGCATCGTCTGCGGCAGCGACCTGATGGCGCTGGGCGTGGTCCGCGCCGCCCGGGGGAGAGGCCTCGACGTGCCGCGCGACGTCTCCGTCGTCGGGTTCGACGACTCGCAGCTCATCGCGTTCACCGATCCACCGCTGACCACCGTGCGCCAGCCCGTGCAGGCGATGGCGGCGGCCGCGGTGGGGGCGCTGCTGGAGGAGATCGGCGGGAGCCCCGTGCAGCGCACGGAGTACGTCTTCCAGCCGGAGCTGGTCGTCCGGGGCTCGACGGCGGCGGTCCGCGCGTAAAGCGGGTCCGCGGGGCCCGCGGAGAGGGACCACGTACAGGAGAGGCACCAGGAGTCGGCCCAGGAAGGGCCGGCGGGGAGTTGTTGCGACTCCGGGTGCCTCCCTCTCTTGTCGTGACCGGCCCGGCCGGCCGGGCGCGTGGAGTCCGGAACCCGCCCCTGCGGACGGGCACCGGAACCCTCGGCCGACCGGACCGGAGTCGAATGCAACGTAACAGGCCCGCAATATCTTGCGAAAGACCTTGCAGCAAGAAACCGCGAAGAAAAATGGCTTGTTTCGTGGATGTGAGCGCTGGATGTCCAAAGGGTTGACCGGTGCCTGACGGCCTCGTACGGTCTGGTCCGCGGCAAGGTTTGCATTCTTGCAGCAAGAACCTTCAGGAGCCTTGAGGGCATGGCGCGTTGCCGACTGAGGCTGCACCGTCACCCGCGTTTCCCCCACCCGCAGGAGGAAAGACATGGCACGCAGACCACTGTCTGCCGCGCTCGCCCTCGTGGCCGGCGCCGCCGCCCTCGTCGTCCCCACCGGATTCGGCGCCGCGTCCCCCGCGCAGGCCGCAGCTCCGGGCGACAAGGACGTCACCGCCGTGATGTTCGAATGGAAGTTCGCCTCCATAGCCAAGGCCTGCACGGACACCCTCGGTCCGGCGGGCTACGGCTACGTCCAGGTATCCCCGCCCCAGGAGCACATCCAGGGCGGCCAGTGGTGGACCTCCTACCAGCCCGTCAGCTATAAGATCGCCGGCCGGCTCGGCGACCGGGCCGCCTTCTCCGCCATGGTCAACACGTGTCACGCGGCCGGCGTGAAGGTCGTCGCCGACTCCGTCATCAACCACATGTCGGCCGGGAACGGCACCGGCACCGGCGGCTCCGCGTACACCAAGTACGACTACCCGGGCCTCTACTCCGGCGCCGACATGGACGACTGCCGCACCCAGATCGGCAACAACTACAACGACCGCGGCAACGTCCAGAACTGCGAACTGGTCGGCCTCGCCGACCTGGACACCGGCGAGGACTACGTACGCGGCAAGATCGCCGGGTACCTCAACGACCTGCTCTCGCTCGGCGTGGACGGCTTCCGGATCGACGCGGCCAAGCACATGCCCGCCGCCGACCTGGCCAACATCAAGTCCCGGTTGACCAACCCGAACGCCTACTGGAAGCACGAGGCGATCTACGGAGCGGGTGAGGCCGTCTCGCCCTCCGAATACCTCGGCACCGGGGACGTCCAGGAGTTCCGTTACGGGCGGAGCCTCAAGCAGGTCTTCCTCAACGAGAACCTCGCCCACCTGAAGAACTTCGGCGAGGGCTGGGGCTTCATGGAGTCCGGGAAGTCCGCCGTCTTCGTCGACAACCACGACACCGAGCGCGGCGGCGACACCCTCAACTACAAGAACGGTTCCGCCTACACCCTGGCCAGTGTCTTCATGCTGGCGTATCCCTACGGCTCCCCGGACGTCCACTCCGGCTACGAGTTCAGCGACCACGACGCAGGACCGCCGAACGGCGGCCAGGTGAACGCCTGCTACAGCGACGGCTGGAAGTGCCAGCACGCCTGGCGCGAGATCTCCTCCATGGTCGGCTTCCGCAACACCGCGCGCGGCCAGGGAGTCACCAACTGGTGGGACAACGGCGGCGACCAGATCGCCTTCGGCCGGGGCAGCAAGGCGTACGTCGCCATCAACCACGAGGGCTCCGCGCTGAACCGGACCTTCCAGACCTCGTTGCCCGCCGGTGACTACTGCGACGTCCAGTCCGGCAAGGGCGTCACCGTCAACGGCTCGGGCCAGTTCACCGCCACCGTCCCGGCCGGCACCGCCGTCGCCCTGCACGCCAACGCCCGTACGTGCTCCGGGGGCGGCGGCACCAACCCCGACCCGGGCCCCGGCAACGGCTCCTCCGGCGCCTCCTTCGGCGTCAACGCCACCACCCAGCCCGGCCAGAACATCCACGTCACCGGCGACCAGACCGCCCTCGGCAACTGGAACCCGGCGAACGCTCCCAAGCTCGACCCGGCCGCGTACCCCGTGTGGAAGCTGGACGTGGCCCTGCCCGCCGGGACCACGTTCGCCTACAAGTACGTCCGCAAGGACGCGGCCGGCAACGTCACCTGGGAGAGCGGCGCCAACCGCACCGCCACCGTCCCGGCCTCCGGGAAGGTCACGCTGACCGCCGACGTCTGGCGCGGCTGACCCGTACCCCTCGCCGACGGGCCGGTGGCATCGCCACCGGCCCGTCTCCGCACCGAATCAAGCCCCGAGGAGCACCCTCCGTGTCCCGAACGACCCTCAGACGAGGGGCGGTGGCCGCCCTGTGCGTGGCGCTGCTGCCCGTCGTCCCGGCGGCCACCGCCGCCGCATCGCCCCGGCCGCCGTCCCCGCCCTCGGACGCGAAGCTCGCCCGTGAGGCGGCCCGGCACGACCTCACGCGCGAGCAGTTCTACTTCGTGCTGCCGGACCGCTTCGCCAACGGCGACGCCTCCAACGACCGGGGCGGGCTGACCGGTTCGCGCCTCGACCACGGCTACGACCCCACCGACAAGGGGTTCTACCAGGGCGGCGACCTCAAGGGGCTGACCCAGAAGCTCGACTACATCAAGGGCCTCGGCACCACCGCCATCTGGATGGCCCCGATCTTCAAGAACCGGCCCGTCCAGGGCGCCGGCAAGGACGCGTCGGCGGGCTACCACGGCTACTGGATCACCGACTTCACCCAGGTCGACCCGCACTTCGGCACCAACGCCGACCTGGAGAAGCTGATCGACAAGGCCCACGCCAAGGGCCTGAAGGTCTTCTTCGACGTCATCACCAACCACACCGCCGACACCGTCGACCACGCGGAGAAGGCCTACGGCTACAAGCCCAAGGGCGCCTTCCCCTACCTCGACGAGGACGGCCGCCCCTTCGACGACCGCGAGGGCGTCGAGAAGGTCGACCGGGACTCCTTCCCGTACACCCCGGTGCAGGCCCCCGGCACGGAGAAGAAGGTGCCCTCCTGGCTCAACGACCCCACCATGTACCACAACCGGGGCGACTCGACGTGGGCCGGCGAGTCCAACGAGTACGGCGACTTCTCCGGGCTCGACGACCTGTGGACCGAGCGTCCCGAGGTCGTGAAGGGCATGGAGAAGATCTACGAGAAGTGGGTCCGCGACTTCGACATCGACGGCTTCCGCATCGACACCGTCAAACACGTCGACCTGGACTTCTGGACCCAGTGGGCCACCGCGCTCGACGCCTACGCGGCCAAGCGCGGCCGGGACGACTTCTTCATGTTCGGCGAGGTCTACTCCGCCGACACCGAGGTCACCTCGCCGTACGTCACCCGGGGCCGCCTGGACTCCACGCTGGACTTCCCGTTCCAGGACGCCGCCCGGCAGTTCGCCTCGCAGGGCGCGCCCGCCGACAAGCTCGCCTCGGTGTACGGCAACGACTTCCGCTACACCACCGACAAGGCCAACGCCTACGAGCAGGTCACCTTCCTCGGCAACCACGACATGGGCCGCATCGGGACCTTCCTGAAGCAGGACAACCCGAAGGCGGATGACGCCGAGCTGCTGAAGCGGGCCCGGCTGGCCAACGAGCTGATGTTCCTCGGCCGCGGCAACCCGGTGATCTACTACGGCGACGAGCAGGGCTTCACCGGCGCGGGCGGCGACAAGGACTCCCGCCAGACTCTCTTCGCCTCGAAGACCGCCGACTACCTCGACGACGACCAGCTCGGCACCGACCGCACCCACGCCTCGGACGCGTACGACACCGAGCACCCCGTCTACCGCTCCATCGCCGAGCTCTCGAAGCTCACCAAGGAGCACCCGGCGCTGCGCGACGGCACCCAGATCGAGCGGCTCGCGGACGGCTCCGTGTACGCCACCTCGCGCATCGCTGCCGAGCGGCCGTACGAGTACCTCGTCGCCTCCAACAACGGCACGACCCCGAAGAAGGTCCAGCTCGCCACAGAGTCGGCCGAGATGAACTTCCGTACGGTGTACGGCGGTTCCGGCGCGGTCCGCAGCGGCAAGGACAAGAAGGTCACCGTCACCGTGCCCGCCCTGTCCAGCCTCGTGCTGAAGGCGGACAAGGCCGTCGGCGCCCCCGCCGCCAAGCCCGCGGTCTCGCTGAATGCCCCGGCCGCCGGCGCCACCGGCACCGTCGAGATCACCGCAGACGTGGACGGGGGACAGCTCAACCGGGTCGTCTTCGCCGCCCAGGTCGGCAACGGCAAGTGGCAGACCCTCGGCACCGCCGACCACGCCCCGTACAGGGTCACCCAGCACCTCGACACGACGGTGAAGGCGGGCACCCCGCTGCGCTACAAGGCCGTCGTCGTCGACCGCACCGGGCGTACGTCCGGCGCTCTCGCCTCCACCACCGCCGGACAGGCCCCGCCGCCCGGCAAGCCCGTGGCCGTCGAGCGCGACCGGGCCGTCGTCCACTACCAGCGCCCCGACGGCGACTACGACGGCTGGCAGCTCAAGTCCGGTGACAGGACCGCCGAGTTCATCGGGCGCGACGCATACGGCGCGTTCGCCTGGATCGACCTGGAGAAGGGCACCGATTCCGTCCCGTACACCGTCGAGAAGAACGGCACGGCCGACGGACCGCAGCGGACCATCGACCTCGGTGTGACCGGACAGGTCTGGATCGAGCAGGGCAAGGACGGGCAGCAGGCCGAGGCCCCCGAGACCCCGCCGCAGGACACGACGAAGGCGGTTCTCCACTACCACCGCCCGGACGGGAACTACGACGGCTGGGGGCTGCACACCTGGGCGGGGGCCAAGGAGCCCACCGACTGGGCCAAGCCGCTGATGCCGGTGAAGAAGGACGCCTACGGGGTCACCTTCGAGGTGCCGCTCGTGGACGGGGCCACCAGCCTCAGCTACATCCTCCACAAGGGCGACGAGAAGGACCTCCCCAGCGACCAGTCCCTCGACCTCGCCACCTACGGCCCCGAGGTCTGGATGCTCGGCGGCAAGCCCGGCTACCTCCTCCCGCAGACCGGCGGTGGCGCGGCCCCCGACCTGTCCAAGGCCGAGGCGCAGTGGATCGACGCGAACACCGTCGTCTGGAAGGTGAAGACCACCGACGCCACCAGCCAGCAGCTCGTGTACGCCAAGAAGGGCGGCATCTCCGTCGTCGACGGGGCGCTGTCCGACGAGGGTCAGTGGCTGCGGCTCCAGCAGGGCGAGCTGAGCGAGGCGCAGAAGGCCAAGTTCCCCCACCTGAAGGACTATCCGGCGTTCACCGTGGACGCCCGCGACCGCGACCGCGTCCGCGAGTCCCTGCGGGGCCAGCTGATCGCGACCCAGCGCGCCGCCAACGGGGCCCTGCTCGCCGCCACCGGCGTACAGACGGCCGGAATCCTGGACGACCTGTACGGCAGGAAGGCCGCCTCCGCCGAACTCGGCCCGGTCTTCCGCAAGTCCACGCCGAAGCTCTCCGTGTGGGCCCCGACCGCCCAGACCGTCTCGCTCGAACTCGACGGCCGCAGCGTCCCGATGAAGCGCGACGACCGCACCGGCGTCTGGTCCGTCACGGGGAAGAAGAGCTGGCAGGGCAAGCCCTACCGGTACGCCGTGACCGTCTGGGCCCCCACCGTCCAGAAGCTGGTGACCAACAAGGTCACCGACCCCTACTCCACCGCCCTGACCGCCGACTCCGCCCGCAGCCTCGTCGTCGACCTCACCGACCCGAAGCTCGCGCCGCGCGGCTGGTCCGGCCTGAAGAAGCCCGCCGCCACCCCGCTGCGGGACGCCCAGATCCAGGAGTTGCACGTCCGGGACTTCTCCATCACGGACCGCACGGCGAAGCACCCCGGTGAATACCTCGCCTTCACCGACACCCGCTCCAAGGGCATGCGGCACCTGAAGAAGCTCGCCGACTCCGGCACGAGCTACGTCCACCTGCTGCCCGTCTTCGACATCGGGACCGTCCCGGAGAAGAAGAAGGACCAGGCGACCCCCGACTGCGATCTGACCGCCCACGCCCCCGACTCCGAGAAGCAGCAGGAGTGCGTGAGCAAGGCCGCCGCCAAGGACGGCTTCAACTGGGGCTACGACCCGTTCCACTACACCGTCCCCGAGGGTTCCTACGCCTCCGACCCGGACGGCACCGAGCGCACGGTCGAGTTCCGGCAGATGGTCCAGGGCCTGAACCAGGCCGGACTGCGCACGGTCATGGACGTCGTCTACAACCACACCGTCGCCTCCGGGCAGGACGACAAGTCGGTCCTCGACCGGATCGTGCCCGGTTACTACCAGCGGCTCCTGGAGGACGGCACCGTCGCCACCTCCACCTGCTGCGCCAACACCGCGCCCGAGAACACCATGATGGGCAAGCTCGTCGTCGACTCCGTCGTCACCTGGGCCAAGGAGTACAAGGTCGACGGCTTCCGCTTCGACCTGATGGGCCACCACCCCAAGGACAACATCCTCGAGGTCCGCAAGGCGCTGGACTCCCTCACGCTCGCCAAGGACGGCGTCGACGGCAAGAAGATCATCCTCTACGGCGAGGGCTGGAACTTCGGCGAGATCGCGGACGACGCCCGCTTCGTCCAGGCCACCCAGAAGAACATGGCCGGCACCGGCATCGCCACCTTCTCCGACCGGGCCCGCGACGCCGTGCGCGGCGGCGGCCCCTTCGACGAGGATCCCGGCGTCCAGGGCTTCGCCTCCGGCCTCTACACCGACCCCAACTCCTCGCCCGCCAACGGCACCCGTGCCGAGCAGAAGGCCCGGCTGCTGCACTACCAGGACCTGATCAAGGTCGGCCTCACCGGCAACCTCGCGAACTACACCTTCACCGACACCGCCGGGCGCACGGTCAAGGGCTCGGACGTCGACTACAACGGGGCGCCCGCCGGATACGCGGCCGCACCCGGCGACGCGCTCGCCTACTCCGACGCCCATGACAACGAAACCCTCTTCGACGCCCTCGCCTTCAAGCTCCCGGCCGGTTCCACGGCCGCCGAGCGGGCCAGGGCCCAGGTGGTCGCCATGGCCGCCTCCGTCCTCTCCCAGGGGCCCTCGCTCTCCCAGGCCGGCACCGACCTGCTGCGCTCCAAGTCCCTGGACCGCAACTCCTACGACAGCGGCGACTGGTTCAACGCCCTGCACTGGGACTGCCGCGACGGCAACGGCTTCGGACGGGGGCTCCCGCCCGCCGCCGACAACCGGGACAAGTGGTCGTACGCGAAGCCGCTCCTGGCCGCCACCGGCACCATCGCGCCCAACTGCGGCCAAATCGACGGGGCTTCGGCCGCCTACCGCGACCTGCTCACCATCCGCTCCACCGAGAGGGAGTTCTCCCTGCACACCGCGGACCAGGTGCAGTCCGCCCTGTCCTTCCCGCTCTCCGGCAAGGACGAGACCCCCGGCGTGATCACCATGCGCCTCGGCAAGCTCGTCGTCGTCCTCAACGCCGCTCCGGACACCGCCACCCAGCGGCTCGCCGCACCGGCCGGGAAGACGTACGCGCTGCACCCGGTCCAGGCCAAGGGTGCGGATCTTACGGTCAAACGAGCCAGGTACGAGGGGAAATCGGCCACTTTCACCGTTCCGGGACGCACGGCGGCCGTCTTCACTCTGCGCTGACCTCCCACCGCACTACGGTGACGGCAGACGTCGGCAACGGAGCCGCGACAGCCGTACCCGGTACCGTCCGGCCGGCCCCGCCCACCCCTCCGGGGGTGGGCGGGGCCGGCCCGCGGCCGTCGGCCCGCCGGCGCACCCTGCCCCAGCGTGCGGACGGTGATGATGACCAAGGTGGGACACCTTCCCGAGGAGACGAGCAGCTTCGTCGGGAGGCGGGCCGAACTGGCCCGGCTGCACACCGCGTTGACCACTCGGCGGATGACCACCCTGATCGGCCCCGGCGGGGTCGGCAAGACCCGGCTCGCGCTCCGGGCCGCCCGCGCGGTCGCCGACCGTTACGCGGACGGCGCCTGGTGGGCCGACCTCTCCCCGCTCTCCGACGACCGGCTGCTGCTCCCCACCGTCTCGGACGCGGTCGGACTCGCCGACCACACCCTGCGGATGCCCGTCGAGGCGCTCTGCGAATGGCTCGGCGACAAGCACCTCCTGCTGGTCCTCGACTCCGCCGAACATCTCCGCGGACCCTGCTCCCACCTGCTCGCCGAGATCCTGACCACCTCGATCGGCCTGACCGTCCTGGTCACCAGCAGGCAGCCGCTCGGCACCCGGGGCGAGCACGTCGTCGAGGTGCCGCCGCTCCCGGTCGACGGCGCGCCCGACGCCCTCCAGCTCTTCGCCGACCGGCTGCGCGCCGCCGACCCCCGGGCCGGCCTCGACGCCCCCGGGGACGAGGTGGCCGCCGCCGAGATCTGCCGCCGCCTCGAAGGCATCCCGCTCGCCATCGAACTGGCCGCCGCGGGCATCGGCCGGCACAGCGTGGCCCAGCTCGCCACCCGGATCGGCACCCGCTTCGACGCCCGGAGCGGCACCCTCGCCCTCGCCCCCGGCGGCTCCCGCCTCGATATCCTCGCCGACGAGACCGCCTGGCCCCGCCGCCACCGCACCCTGCGCACCGCCATCGGCTGGTCCCACGAGCTGTGCACCCCGCTGGAACGGCTCCTGTGGGCCCGGCTCACCCCGTTGCGCACCGACTTCGACGCGGAGGTCGCCCGCGAGGTCTGCGCCGGGGGGCCGCTCACCCCCGACGAGGTGGACCGGGCGCTCCAGGGGCTCGTCGCCCAGTCCGTCGTCCAGCGCGACGGCGACCGCTACCGGATGCTCGACACCCTGCGCGAGTACGGCCGGATGTGGCTCGCCGAGCTGGGCGAGGCCCGCGCCGCCGCCGACCGCCACGCCGGAAGCTTCCTCGGCCTCGCCCGCCGCGCCCACGAGGGCTGGACCGGCCCCGATCAGGTGTCCTGGTACCACAAGGTGTCCGACACCCATCTGGACCTGTGCGCCGCGCTGGAGCACCTGCTCGCCCACGACGTCGAAGGGGCCCAGGAGATGGCGGGCCGGGTCGGCTTCTTCTGGGCCTGCTGCGGCCACCTCTCCGAGGCCCGGAACTACGCCCAGCGCGCCCTGGACGCGGGCCCCGTCGAGGGACCCCACCGGACCAGGCTGCACTGGGTCCTCGGTGTCGCGGCCCTGCTCCAGAGCGACTTCGCGACCGCCGAGAAGTACGGGGCGCTCTGCACGGCCACCGCCCTGTACGACCGGGACGACGAGGGCATGCTCGGCGCCACGTATCTCTCCGGGCTCACCCAGCTGATGACCGGGCAGCCCGCGGCGGCCCTGGAGGCGGCCGGGCGCGTCCTGCGGATGACCGAGGGCGTCCCCGTGGACTCCGGCCACCGGCTGCGCTGCCGCCTCGTCATCGTCTTCGCGCTCACCGCGCTGGGCCGGCTCGCCGAGTCCGAGGCGGCGGCCACCGCGCTGCGCCAGGCCTGCGAACGCGGCGGCGAGTTCTGGACCCGCTCCTACGCGGACTACCAGCTCGCCCTGATCGCTCTGCTCCAGGGCCGCCCGGAGGCCTCCGCCACGCACGCCCGGGCGATGCTCGCGGGCAAGCACCGGCTCCGCGACAGCTTCGGCATCGCGCTGGGCCTGGACCTCCTGGCCGCCGCCATCGCCGCCCAGGGCGCGGGCGCCCAGGCCGCCCGGGTCTACGGCACCGGGCACGCGTACTGGCGGATGGTCGGCCACCCCCAGCGCGGCACGCCCGAGCTGGGCCCGGTCCGCGAGCATTGCGAACTCCAGGCGCGGGCGGCCGTCGGCGACGAGGCGTACCAGCGGGCCTTCGAGCGCGGCCAGTCGGACAACGCGGAGGTCGGGCTCGCCGCTGCCCTGCGCACCGAACTGCAGCTCTGACCAGGGCCTGAGCGTCACTCGTGTCCCCGGACTACCCGCATCCACCGCCTCGTGGGTAAGGTTAGGCATGCCTAAGTAGTCGCTCAGGTTCCGCTGACCCTCCCTGGAGAACTCGGATGCGTCTTTCCCGCCCCCGCGCCACGCAGCCGACCCGCGCCGAGCGCGTCCGGTCGATCCTGACCGTCGCCCACTCCATGACGGTGGTCAGCGACGGGCTGCACACCGAAGTCCGCCGCCTCGACGGCACGGGCGCGATGGGCCACATCCACCTGCATGCCCCGGACGACGGCAACCGCGCACCGAGCGCCGAACGCGTCCCGGCCCGCCTGGAGTTCACGGACATCGCCGCCACCCCCGTACGCGACCGCCTGCGCGCCCGCGTCACGGTCACCGGGCTGCTGGCCTCCCCGTACGGCACCGACACCGAGCAGTCCACCTGCATGGAGTTCGGCCAGGCCGTCCTGGAGGACGTCGAGGGGCGCACCTTCGTCACCCTGGAGGAGCTGGAGGAGGCGGAGGCCGACCCGATCGCCGCCTGCGAGGCGGGCATGCTCACCCATCTCGTGGACGACCACGCCGAACTGGTCCCGCTGCTGCTGCGCCTGGTCCACCCCCGCCCGGAGCGCGGCATGACCCGGGCCGTGCCGCTGGCGATGGACCGGTACGGCGTCACCCTGCGGCTCGAATACCCGAACGCCCACGAGGACGTCCGGCTGCCGTTCCCCCGCCCGGTCACCGAGATCGACCAGGCGGGCCCGCAGATCCACGCCCTGCTGGCCGCCGCCCGCCGCGTCTCCCACCGCAACGGGCTGCCCGCCTGATCCCGGCGGACCTACGGCTTCGGCAGTCGCTGGGCCGGCACGGCGGGCACATCCGGGGCCAACGCGGAGAGCCGGGCCAGCAGGTCCCCGAACGGGCCGTCCGCCGGCTCCTGGGACAGCACCCGCAGCACGATGCCCGCCATCTCCCGGTCGTACGCGGCGCTGACGGCGGCCAGGGCCGCGAAGTCGTGCACCAGCTGCATCTCCAGCTCCTCGCGCGAAATGCGCCGCCCGTCCAGCCAGATCAGCGCCGTCGACTCGGCGAGCGACACCCAGGAGCGCACGACCAGCTCCAGCCGGGCGGGCGGTTCACTCACCCCGAGGTGCGTGATGATCTGCTCGTACGCGGCCTGTCGCACCCCGTCGATCATGGCGTTCGCCGTCGAGGAGCCGACCGCGGGACCGCCGCGCATCAGCGCCGAGAAGCCCGGGCCGTGCTCGTCGACGAAGTCGAAGAACCGCCCCATCACCCGCAGCAGCCGCGCCCCCAGGGGCCCTTCGAGCGGCTCCAGGAAGCGCGCCGCCAACTCGTCGGCGGCCCGGCGCAGCGCCGCCTCGTACAGGCTCTGCTTCCCGGGGAAGTAGTGGTACACCAGCGGACGCGAGATCCCCGCGGCGGCGGCGATCTCGTCGATCGACACGTCCTCGGGCGAGCGGCGGCTGAACAAGTCCAGCGCGACGCCGATCAGTTGCTGTCTGCGCTCGTCGACGCCCATCCTGCGCCGCACCCCGGTCGTCATGCGCCCAGCCTATCCGGGGCGCGCACCCACAGGCCCTAGAGGTCCAGGACGAGACGCCCGCCCCGGCACCGCGAGACGCAGATCAGCATCGAGTCGCCCCGCTCGTCGTCGGTCAGCAGCTCGTCCCGGTGATCGATCTCGCCCTCCAGCACCCGCTGTTGGCACGTCCCGCAGAACCCCTGCTCGCAGGAGTACGACACATACGGCAGCTCCGCGCGGACGGCGGCCAGCACCGACTGCCCGGCCGCGACCGGCACCGTACGCCCGCTGCGCCGCAGCTCCACCTCGAAAGCCCCGGAGCCCGCGGCGGCGCCCGCCGTACCGCCCGGCGCCGCCGAGAACGGCTCCAGGTGCAGGGTGCAGCCCTCGGGCAGCGCGGCGGTGGCGGCGGCCATCAGCGGCTCGGGGCCGCAGCAGTAGACCGCCGTCCCCGGGGCGAGGTCCGCCAGCGCCCCCGCCACGTCCGGGTGGCCCGCCTCGTCCTGGGCGACGACCGTGACCCGGTCCCCGTCCGCGCCCAGCTTCCCGATCTCCTCCAGGAACGGCATCGACGCCCGCGACCGGCCCCCGTACAGCAGCCGCCACTCGGCCCCCGACGCGGCCAGCGACCGCAGCATCGGCAACACCGGGGTGATCCCGATACCGCCGACGACGAAGACGTACCCCGGGGCCCCGGTCAGCGGGAAGCGGTTGCGCGGCCCGCGCACCTCCACCTCCAGGCCCTCCTGGAGCTGTTCGTGCACCTCCCGCGAACCGCCCCGGCCGTCCGCCACCAGCCTGGTCGCCACCGTGTAGGCGTCGGTGTCCGCCGGATCGCCGCACAGCGAGTACTGCCGCACCAGCCCGGACGGCAGCACCAGATCCAGATGGGCGCCGGGCGACCAGGGCGGCAGGCCGGGCCCCTCCAGGCGGAGCTGGACCACCCCTTCGGCGACCTCGGTCCGCCCGGTGATCAGCAGCTTGCGGACCGCCGTCGCGCGCCGCTTCGAGTGCCCCGATACCGGCTCGGGCAGTGCGGGCAGCGGCCACAGCGGGGACCGCGCGATCCGGCGTTTCAGGGCGCGCCGGGTGAGCAGGGCGGCGCCGGAGACCAGCACGACGGTACGGAGACGGGGCAGCGCCATGGGTCAGGCCCCCTTCGCCGTCGCGGATTCGGCGGCGAGGGCGGCGGGGGAGCGGGTCAGATACTCCACGGCCTGGGCCGTACTGCCCTCCTGCGAGGGGTGGTAGGACCGGCTGAGATAGCTGGGGACCGAGCGCAGGATCGCGCCCGTGCTCGGCAGCGTGCCCTGCTTCCCGCTCGCGTGGAACGCCTTGAAGGACGCCTTGCCGTCCAACAGCGAGGGGTCGTTCTCCATGAAGAACCGGGTGCCGCGCTGCCACAGGAACACCAGCGCGGAGAACGCCGCCGCCCAGGTGCGCACGCGGCGCCGGTAGCCGCCGTCCACATGCATGAAGACGTCGAAGGCCACCGACCGGTGCTCCACCTCCTCCGCCCCGTGCCAGCGCAGCAGGTCCAGCATGGTCGGGTCCGCGCCCTTGCGGTCCAGGGCCTCGGCGTTGAGGATCCAGTCTCCGAGGAAGGCCGTGTAGTGCTCAATGGCCGCGATCATCGCCACCCGCTCCATCAGCCACCACTTCGACGCCCGACCCGGCGGCAGGGTCCGGTCCCCGAGCAGCTTCTCGAAGAACCAGTCGACCTGCGCGGTGTACGGGGTCGGGTCGAGGCCCAACTCCCGCAGATGCGGCAGTACATCGTCGTGTGCCTGCGAGTGCACGGCCTCCTGCCCGATGAACCCGATGACGTCCTCGCGGAGCTGGTCGTCGTGGAGGTACGGGAGGATCTGCCGGTAGACGTGGATGAACCAGCGTTCCCCGGCCGGGAGCAGCAGATGGAGCACGTTGATGGTGTGCGTGGTGAACGGATCGCCCGGCACCCAGTGCAGGGGGGTCTTCTCCCAGGCGAAGGACACCTTGCGGGCCTTGAGGGGCGTCCGCTCCGACGCGACCGCCGCTGGCTGCGTGTTAGACATGGTGTCAATGTACTGATGGGTATGCGGGCGGAACAGAGGCGTGCAGGGATTTTCCCTGCGGCTCCGCGCGGCGTCGCGCGATGATCGCTGTATGACGAAACTCGTGCAGGCCCGCTCCTTTGACGCCATCGCCGCCGCCTACGACGCCCACCGGCCCTCCTACCCGCCCGCGCTGTTCGACGCGGTCGAGGAGCTGGCCGGAATCCCGCTCGCCGGGGCCCGGGTCGCGGACGTCGGTGCGGGCACGGGGCTCGGCACGGCCCGGCTGTACGAGCGCGGGGCCCGGGTCACCGCGGTGGAGCCGGGCGACGGGATGGCCGAGCAGTTCGCCCGGAGCCTGCGGGACGTGTCCCTGGTCCGGGGCGACGGGAACAGCCTGCCCCTGCGGACCGGCTCCATGGACCTGATCACCTACGCCCAGGCATGGCACTGGACCGACCCCGCCCGCTCGATCCCCGAGGCCCGCCAGGTGCTGCGGCCGGGAGGCGCGCTCGCCCTGTGGTGGAACGACAGCGACCCGTCCGAGGAGTGGCTGGTCGACCAGGAGAACCGGATGCGGGTCTTCTTCGGGGCGGACATCCCCGCCGTCCCGTCCCGTCGGGCCCGCTTCCGGGCCGGGCTGCCGGACGGGCTCGCCTTCCGGACCCGGCAGGTGGCCTGGAGCCGTCGCGTACCGCTGGACGCGCATATCGCCAACATGGCCACCCACTCCGATTTCCTGATCGGCGATCCGGTGGCGGTCCGCGACTTCTTCGACCGCGAACGGGCTCTGCTGACCGATCTGTTCCCGGACGGCCAGGTCGAGGAGGCGTATCTCGTGAGTCTTGCCGTAGCCCACCCGTGACTCCGCTTCCGGGTGCAGGATGGGCCGATGGTGACAGAACCGGAATGGCGACACGTGCGGCGCGACGGGGCAACTGCCCTTGTCCTGGCGGGAATTCTGTTCCTGACCGGGTGCAGTTCGGAACCGGCCGAAGACGGCGGGGGGCAGGGCCGGCCCACGCCGAAGCCGGCCGCGACGGGCACGCTGGAGGAGCTGGCGAAGAAGGCCGGCTGCGACCCGAACGTGCAGACCGACGCGGCCGAGCTCCGGCAGGCCAACTGCAAGACGAGCGGGAGGCGTTACGTCCTCACCACCTTCGCCACCGACCGCGGGCAGCGGGAGTGGATCAACGAGGCCAAGGACTACGGCGGCTCGTACCTCGTCGGACGGCGGTGGGTGGCCGTCGGCGAACCGGACGTGGTCGCGGCGCTGCGCGGCCGGCTCGGTGGGACAGTGGAGACCGCCTCGCCTCACCACTCGGGGACCAGTGGCGGAGGGGGGAGCGAGGACGGGCACTCCGGTCACCACACGAGCTGACCGCGCAGGTTCACGGGGGCCGCACGCGCCGCGTCAGCGGCAGCGGCGGCCGTCGTTGATGCACCGCACCATCTTGTTCATCAGCCGGTCGTCGAAGACGTTGATGAAGTCGCCGTGATCGGTGATCGGTTTGTGCAGCTGCTCGGGGAACGAGTCCACGGCGAAGCCGGGCCCCGCCGGAACGTCGTAGACGATGCGCTGCACCAGTTGCGGCACCGCCCGGAACCCGTTCGGGCACCGCCCGTTCTCCTGGGCGAAGGCCACATGGGTGCGGTGGTTGGCGCTGTCGGTGTTCTGGCCGTCCCAGCAGTTCTGGAAGGCGAACGTCCGTACCACCTGACTGCCCTCGGGGCAGATCGGATACTTGTCCGTCAACTGGCGGTCCTCGAATCCGGTGCAGCTCCACGAGGCGTTGGCATTGGCGTCGCCGTTGGTGAACGCCTTCGCGTCCCCGGTGATGATCCGCAGGAAGCGCGGCATCGCGGTGACCCTGCCGACGGGCGAGCCGACGAACTTCAGCGTCACCTGGGACGGGGTCTGGATCTCCCCGACGTTCTGGTCCCGGCCGCCGCCGTCCGCGTCCGCGTCGTCCTCGTCCTGCCCGTTCTGCAGGCGCAGGACCGGCCAGTAGTAGGTGGAGCGGTCGCCCTGGTTGCGGCAGGTGGTCGCGCCGTTCGCCAGGTCGTCGTCGCTCGCGAAGGCGTCGTTGGCCTGGTTGCCGATGTAATCGTGCATATGGTGCGCGCCGTTGCTCACGCCGGGCGCGACGATCACGTTGTCCGGGTTGAATTTCCCGTTCTCATTACGACCGCAGTCGGTGGTGAAGGTGCCCCGGGACGCGCCTCGGCGCTGGCGGGGCCGGTCGACGTTTGGCTGCACGGACTGGATATCGACGAAATCGGCGGCCACGGGCCCGTTGCCGCCCTGGCCCTGATCCTGCCCGGGGTTCTCCCCCTGACCGGGGTCCTCACCGCCCGGGTCCTGCCCGGGGTCCTGCCCCTGGCCCGCGTTCTGGCCCTGGTTCTGGCCTTGGTCCTGGCCCTGGCCGTCGTCCTGGCCTCCGTCACCGTCACCGCGACCGCCGTTGCCGTCACCGCGGCTGTCGTCGGCGCGCAGGCTGCACCCGGCGAGGCTCTCCAGCCCCGCCGGCCGCTCACCCACACGCCCGATCGCGATGCCGATACGGTCGAGGCTCGCCGTCCGCTTGCTGCGCAACGGGCCGAGCACGGCGTTCTCCGCCAGCCCGGGATCCCGGGCTATCTGCTCCTTCCGGTCAGCGAACTGCTGGTAGGCGTCGGTGATCTGGGTATCCATCGCCGCGAGTTCGCGGTCGACCTCCCCGCGTGCCTCGTCCGGCACCTCGGGCAGTCCGTTGACGGCTTCGGGACAGTCGATGGTGGACAGCTGACGGCCCGCGTTCTGCGTCCGGGTGGGCGGAGAAGAACCGGACGGTCCTTCTCCCGCGGAGGCGTAGACATTGACCGCGACCAGCCCACCTCCCCCCAGGATCAGGGCTGCGGAGGCGGCGATGGCCCGGTTGGCCAGCGTGGAACGTTTCTTGCGCGATGTGCGTCGCATGGGACTCCTCTGCTTCGAGGGAGAAGCGTGACGTCCCATACGGACGGGAAGCCCGCCCCGTTCACCGCGGCCCCGACCAACGCGCGAACTCGGCCAGTTGCTCGTCCATCGGGGCGCCCGTGAGCCGGTTGGCCAGGGTCGACAGGGTGTACGCGCCGATGCCCAGGACCACTTCGAGGGCGTTCTGCCCGGTGTAGCCGTACGCCAGGAAGTCCCGCAGGTCCGCGTCGTCCACCGCGCCCGCCGAGGCGAGCACCGCCAGGGTGAACCTCCGTAGGGCTTCGAGGCGTTCGTCCGGCAGCGGAGTCTCCGTGCCGTCGCGCAGGGCGGCGATCAGCGCCGGGTCGGCGTCCAGGGCGGTCAGCTTCGCGGTGTGCATCGCGACGCAGACGTGGCAGTCGTTGCGGGTGGCCATCGTCATGACGACGACCTCGCGGGAGAGCGGGTCCAGCGTGCAGGCATCGAAGATCGCGCTGATCTTCAGGAAGCCGTCCAGGGCGTGGGGCGAGGCCGCGAGCCGGGCGACGGCGGCGGGCCGGTAGCCGAGGCGCTCCGTCACGGCCTCCATGGCGCGCCGTGATGCGGGTGGGGCGGTTTCGGGGGTGAGATCGGCAAAGGGCATGGCGAACCTCTCGCGGAGATAGGATCGACAACATGATTGACGAAAAAAAGGTAAACCAGGTTGTCGAGTCTCGCAACGGCTTCGAACTGCCGCTGCTCCTCTTCGCCGGTTTCCGCTCGATCATCGACGCCCTGCACCGGGACCTCGCCGAGCACGGGCACCCCGAGACCCGCCCCGCGTACGGCTTCGCCCTCCAGGCGGTGGGCCGCGACGGCGCGGCCATCAGCGAGATCGGGCGGTGCCTCGGGGTCTCCAAGCAGGCGGCCGGGAAGACCGTCGAGAAGCTGGAGGCGCTCGGTTACGTGGAGCGCGCCCCGGACCCCGCCGACGGCCGGCGCACCCTGATCCACCTCACCCCGCACGGCGTCGACCTGCTGGCCCGGTCCGCCGAGGGCTTCGACCGGCTGCGGGCGGACTGGGCCCGGACGCTCGGCGAGGACCGGCTGGCCGCCCTGGAGCAGGACCTCCGCGCGATGGCCCCGGGCGGCGCGTTCCGGCTGGACGCGGCGGGCTGGTTCACGGGCTGATCGCCCCCTGCGCACCCCGGCCGCGCCTGTCGACGCTCAGCCGCGGTCCAGATACGCCAGCACCGCCAGCACCCGGCGGTTGTCGTCGTCCGACGGAGGCAGATCCAGCTTCCCGAAGATGTTCGACGTGTGCTTGGCCACCGCCCGCTCCGTGATGACCAGCTGCGAGGCGATGGCGGCGTTCGACCTGCCCTGCGCCACCAGCTCCATCACCTCCCGCTCACGCGGGGTGAGGCCACCGATCGGCTTGTCCTGCGAACGGCGCGACAAGAGCTGCGAGATGACCTGCGGGTCCATCGCCGTTCCGCCCGCCGCCACCCGCCGTACCGCGTCGATGAACTGGTCCGCGTCGAAGACCCGGTCCTTCAGCAGATAGCCGACCCCGCCGTTGCCGTCCGCCAGCAACTCCCGTGCGTACAACTGCTCCACGTGCTGCGAGAGCACCAGCACCGGAAGCCCCGGACGGGCCCGGCGGGCGGCCAGGGCGCACTGGAGGCCCTCGTCCGTGTGCGACGGCGGGAGCCGGACGTCGACGACAGCGACGTCCGGCTCCAACTCGGCGAGGGCCTTCGTCAGTTCCGGCCCGGTCTCCACAGCCGCGGCGATCTCGAAGTCGTACGCCTCCAGCATGCGCACCAGGCCGTCGCGCAACAGGAAGAGATCTTCGGCTAGGACAACTCGCAAGGGATCTCCATGGTCACCATGGTGGGACCGCCCGCGGGACTGCTGACGGCCAGGACGCCGTCGAATGTACCCAGTCGCCGTTCGATTCCGCTCAGCCCCGAGCCCGGTCCGACCGCCGCACCGCCCCGGCCGTCGTCCGTCACGGAGATCCGGAGCATCCCCTCCGCGTGGTGCAGGTCCACGTACACCCGCTCGGCCTCGGCGTGCTTCACCGTGTTCGTCAGGGCCTCGCTGACCGCGAAGTACGCCGCCGACTCCACCGGGGCCTCCGCCCGCCCCGGCAGCTCCACCGTCACCTCGGAGGCGACCGGCAGCCGCAGTGCCAGCGCCCGGACCGCGTCGCCGAGACCGCGCTCCGCGAGGACCGGCGGGTGGATGCCCCGGACCAGGTCGCGCAGTTCGGTGAGCGCCTCCGCCGACGACTCCCGGGCCATCGCCAGCAGCCTCTTCGCCTGCGCCGGGTCCTTCTCGATCAGCGCCTCGATCGTGCCCAGGTTCATACCCATCGCGACCAGCCGGGCCTGCGCACCGTCGTGCAAGTCCCTCTCGATGCGGCGCAGTTCGGCGGCCGCGGTGTCCACGGCCTCGTGCCGGGTCTCCGTCAGCCGCTCGACGCGCTGCGCCAGCTCCTCGTCCCGGGCCGGCGCCAGCACCCTACGGGCGAGCAGGAAGTGCGACCGCAGCAACGGTTCGGAGGCCCGCATCCCCAGGTGGAAGATCACGATCCCCAGCGCCAGGGCCGCGATGCCCGTCGCCTGGCTGTCCACCGGCACGAACCCGTACCAGTACGGCTGGTCCTGGAACACCCGCCACAGCCCCGCCGCCAGGACGAGACCCTCCACCGGGTAGATCATCAGGGCCGCCGCCAGGATCCCCAAGGTCGTGCCGGCGGTCATGTCCACCAGCAGCCACCGCAGATCCCGCCAGGTCGCCGGATCCTTCAGCATCAGCGTGGTGCGCTCCACCTGACCGGTGACACCCGGCCGCAGATCCTTCGGGAAGGGCCGGTACGGGACCGGGATCCGCACGTCCGACCAGGTCACCGCCCACAGCCGGCGCTGGTTGGCGTGCTTGCGGACGGCCTCCAGCACCACCGGGGTGGTGAACACCCCGATACCCAGCAGGATGAAGGAGATCGAGACCACCGAGAGCACGAACAGGGTGATGGACACCGCCAGACCGACCACAGCCAGGTACAGCCCCCGCCCTGCCGCCACCATCGACGGCCTCAGCCGCCCCGAGAACACCTTCATCGCGATCCCTCTCCCCTCACCGGAGCCGGGCCGATCCCCGATCCGGATGCCAGTCTCACCCGGGCCGGCCCCGCCGCGTCAGCCGGTCCACCACCCGAAGGGGGTGTACCTGGCACCACCCCCGCATCCGCCCCCTGTACCTCCGCCACCGAGCCCTCCGTGATGCTGCTCCTGGGCGAGCGCAACTGGTGTACCCCGCGCGGGCTTTCCCGGCTTCCGAGCCTGGAGCACGAGGAGCCCGCCGGGCCGGTGCGCGACACCGTACGGGTCTGAGCCGACGGGGCCGGGCACACGGGGGCGGCCCCGGAACACGGTGAAGGAAAACCGTGCTCCGGGGCCGCTGGACGTGCGCTGTGCTGCGCTGCGACGGGCCGAACCGGACGGTCAGGGCGTGTACTTGTACCCCACCCGGCGGACCGTCTGGATGGAACGGCGGTATTCCGCGCCCAGCTTGCGGCGCAGCCGGGCGACATGGACGTCGACGGTGCGCCCGTCGCCCACATGCCCGTAGCCCCACACCGTCGTCACCAACTGGTCGCGGGTGTGCACCCGGTGCGGGTGCGCCACCAGATGGGCCAGCAGCAACTGGTCGCGGGTGTGCACCCGGTGCGGGTGCGCCACCAGATGGGCCAGCAGCTCGAACTCCAGGTACGTCAGGTCGAGGGCGACGCCGTCGACCGATGCCGTACGCCGGGTGGCGTCGATCCGGACCGGACCGGCCGACACCCCCTCGGCACCGGCAACGGCACCGGAGCCCGCGTCGGGCGCCGGCCGGAGCTGGGCGCCGGCGACGGCCCCCGCGAGCGCGGGCTGCTGATCGGCCGGCACGAGCACCAGGTACCCGATCATCGGCGGCTGGCCGGGCAGCGAGGGCAGGGTGTGCGGCGGGGCCGGCAGCCAGGTGGCCCCCGGCGGGAGGAACCCCGCC
>NZ_QWFA01000011.1 GCF_003501885.1 Streptomyces globisporus | reverse complement strand
CAGTAAAACGGGGACCGAGGGGACCCGGGGGAAATCGGGGGAGTACGGGGAAAGGTCCAGCGCTTCGGGGGAGGCGCGGGCCACGGGGGAAACACAGCGGGGTCGTACGGGCCGGGGGGTCCTGTACGGCCCCGCCGGCATGTGGCGAGTCCGGGAACGGCCCTTGTTAGGGTGATCGGGCCACGTCAAGCGTGGGTGGTGCCAAGGATTCCCGGGGGGACGGATGAGCAGCCAACCAGGTGACCCGACGGCCGGCTCCGCACCGGCATCGATGCGACTCAACGAGGCCCCCGCCGATCCTTCCCCACCTCCCGTCTACGGACCGTTCGCGCCCGGACAGGCCCCCGGGCTGGTCTCCAGTCCGGCGCAGAAGCGCGCGGCGGCCAACGCCATCGAGCAGCATCTCGAACCGGACACCAAGAAGTCGGGCAACTGGGCGAGCGAGGAGAACGCGGCCGCGGTCACGGCGCTCGGTGCCAAGGACGGTGAGGGCTGGATCACCTCGCGTGCGATGAAGGACGCGCACAGCGCGTGGGGCAAGCAGGTCCGGAACCTGATGAACCGGCTCGGCAGGGAGAAGAGTACTCCGGTCGGCAGGTGCCCCAGAGCAGCCTGACGGAGAACGTGACCAACTGGGATGTCAAGGCGCGGCACGTGGGCGAAGCATTCGGCGGCATGAACGCCATCGGCACGGACATGGTGCTCGATGTCAGGGACGCCGAGGTCGGGAAGATCAACGACCAGGCCCGTTACGGCTATCACGGGTTCGGAGCGGCGGCCAACATGATTCCCCAGGTCGGAGACATCGCGCAACGCGCCGTGGACGCCGCCGCATATGAGTGGTCCAAGGACGTCATCACCGAGCAGGAGGACATCGCGCGCGAAGGCGTCAGCAAGGAGACGGCGGGTGGCATAGCCGGGACGAACAACCTGATCGACTCCTGGGCCGACACCCGGGAGGCCAAGGGTACCGACGCAGCGGAGAACGCCAAGGGCGAGGCGAAGCAGAGCTACATCACCGGCCGTGAAGAGGCCTACTCGGCCCTGCGAACCAGGAAGTGAGCACGTGAGCACAGCAGGAGCAGCAGGCCGTACGCGTCCGGCGTGGAAGGTCTGGGCGGTCGTGGCCGCCGTCGTCGTGGTGATCGCCGGGTTGCTGCACGCCTGGCGCAACACCAACGTGCTGACGGCGGACCGGCTCTGCGGGGATCTGGTCTCGGCGGAGAAGGTGGACGCCGTCCTTCCGGGGGCCGGGCGCCTGGATGCCGAAGGGGACGGTCTGGACGAGGACGACCTGACGGATACGGGGTGCAGGGTCGAGAAGTCGTCCGTCGTCCTCGGTTCCGGCGAGAGCGGGCTCAGTGTCCGGCTCTGGGGGGTACGGGGCTATGACCCACTGGCGTTCGAAAGCGAGCCCTACCCACCGGGTGCCTCGTACTTCACCGGCGAGGTGACCGGTGGGGTCGATGCGTACAAGGCGTGGGTCATGCTGCCCGAGAAGTGCTGGACCGACCGGCCGGTGGTCGCCGAGTTCAGCATCAACGAACCGGCTGCCGACCGCACCGCCTTCGCCGCCCTGGCCACCGACACCGCACGGACCATAGCGGCCCGGAGCAAGTGCGGTGACCTCCCGGAGAAGCCCGGAACGCTCATCTCTGCCCGCTCCGATGCCGCGCGCCCGGTCTCCGAAGGGCAGGTGTGCGGTCTGGACGGCCTGACCTTGGCGGGCCAGGTTCCGGCCGGGACGAAGGTGCTCGAAGAGGGGCAGCAGGCCCCCGCCGACGTGTGGTCCTGCAAGCTGACCCTGGACGACGAGACGAGTGGTTTCGTCCGTGGTGACGGCTTCATGAAGTACACCGCCACCCGGGACCCGCTGCTCATCGATGCCCTGCGGAAGTTTCCGGGCACGGCCGAGCGCACGGCGCCGGACGGCCGGAAAGCCGAAGAGGTCGACAGGGGCGTCGGATTCATCCTGCCCTGCGCGGACGGCGGCCCCCTCTACCTGGCAGTGGATTCGGGTCAGCAGTACCTGGAGGCGAGCAAGCGCCACGCGGACCTGCCGAAGCGGGACACCTACGCCGCCCCCTTCATGAAAGCCGCCGCCAGGACCTTCGGCTGCGACGCGCCCGCCACCGGCTGAGCGCGAGCGGGGCGCCCGCCCCTACTCCGGGGCCGGCGCCCCCACGCTCGCCCGCCGGCACCGCCCCGCCGCCGCGGCCGCGAACCGGCCCAGTGCCTCCTCCTTGCCGCACGGATACGCCCCCAGCGCCGTCTGACGGGCCACGATGCGCCGTTCGGCCCGCATCAGGCGCCAGCCGCGCCGCAGCAGAAACGGGACCGATTTGCGGCCCTCGCGCAGGTCCCGCACCAGGCGTCGGCGGAACGTCGTCGACGGGCGGCCGCGCAGGCACAGCGCGTCGGCCAGCAGTCCCAGTTCCTGGCACCGCTCCACGATGTCCGCCGCGAAGATGCCCTCGGCCACGAACAGCGGTGACCGCTCGATGTGGAAGGTTTCGTGGCCCGTACGCGAGCTGGTGGCGATGTCGTACACCGGAACGTCCGTACGGCCGCACCGGCACAGCTCGGCGATGGCGGCCACCGCCGCGTCCGCGTCCCAGGACCCGGCGGAGTCCCAGTCGATGTCCGTGGAGCCGGGGACCCGGGGCAGCGTCGGGTCGTCGTACTCCTTGTAGAAGTCGTCGAGGCGCAGCACCGGAAGGCCGGTGCGGGCGGCGAGGACGGACTTGCCGGAGCCGGAGGGGCCCGCGAGCAGGACGACGCGGGTCGGGATCGGTTGGGAACTCACAGAACAGAAGTGTGAGGCATTGACCCGCGCAGGGGACCCCTCGGGCCTCCTGTTGGTATCCAGCATCACACCTCAACTACTCTGCGCGTACGGACGATTACCCGACCAGGCTCGATCAGGTGGAAAAACATGGCACTTCATGCACGTAAGCCCGAACGTCGCGTCCTGCTGCGCGCCGGTCTGACCTTCACCGCGCTGGGGGCCGCGCTGGGGGCCGGTGCGGGCTCCGCACAGGCCGTCTCGCTGCCGCCCGCGGCCGAGGTCCCGGAGCAGGGGGTCTCCGCCCTCCAGGCGGTCGGCGAGACGGCCGCGCCCGCCGTGACGAGCGCGCTCGGGACCTCGCTGGCCAGCAGCGTCGCCCCGATCACCGACCTTCAGCTGGACCCGCTGGCGGGCACCGGGGTGGACCCGCTGGACAACGCCGTGGGCACCCAGATCGCCGACTTCAAGCCGGTGACCACCGCGATCGTCACCGACCCGATCACCAGCGGCGGCGCGCTGAGCGACCTGCCCGTGGTGGGGTCGGTGACCAAGCTCGTCACCGGCTGACACACGCGGACACGGACACGGCGAACGGGGCCGCCCGGGGTGGAGGGCGGCCCCGTTCGGGTACCTGCGGTGCGGTCCGACCTCAGTACGAGGAGCCCGCGGCTCCCAGCGCGCCCGTCGGGTGCCAGACCGTCTTGGTCTCCAGGAACGCCGTCAGGCGGTGCGTGCCGGGGGAGGCCGACCAGTCCTCGGAGGCCGACGCGGCGTCCGTGTCCACAGGCTGTGGACGCAGTACGCGCTTCAGGTTGTCGGCGGACGCGATCTCCAGCTCCTTCGCCAGCTCGGCGTCCGCGCCGGTCAGGTCGATCGCGTTGACGTCCTGGTGGGCGGCGAGGGGGGCCGCCAGCTCCGCCGTGACGCCCGACAGGATGTTGACCACACCGCCGGGGACGTCGGAGGTGGCCAGCACCTCGCCCAGCGACAGCGCGGGCAGCGGGGCGTCGGCGGAGGCGATGACGACCGCCGTGTTGCCGGTCGCGATCACCGGGGCGATCACCGAGACCAGGCCGAGGAACGACGACTTCTGCGGTGCGAGGACCGCGACGACGCCCGTCGGCTCGGGGGTGGAGAGGTTGAGATACGGGCCCGCGACCGGGTTGGCCCCGCCCGCGATCTGGCCGATCTTGTCGGTCCAGCCCGCGTACCAGACCCAGCGGTCGATCGCCCCGTCCACCACGGCCGCCGCCTTGGACTTCGACAGCCCCTCGGAGGCGGCCACCTCGCGGACGAACTGCTCCTTGCGGCCCTCCAGCATCTCCGCGACGCGGTAGAGGACCTGGCCGCGGTTGTACGCGGTCGCGCCCGACCAGCCGCCGAACGCCTTGCGCGCGGCCACGACCGCGTCGCGCGCGTCCTTGCGGGAGGACTGCGGCGCGTTGGCCAGCCATGCGCCCTTGGAGTCGGTCACCTCGTACACCCGGCCGCTCTCGGAGCGGGGGAACTTGCCCCCGACGTACAGCTTGTAGGTCTTGAAGACGCCAAGACGGTTCTGATCAGACATCGAGGTACGCCTCCAGGCCGTGGCGGCCGCCCTCGCGGCCGAAGCCCGACTCCTTGTAGCCGCCGAACGGCGACGTCGGGTCGAACTTGTTGAACGTGTTGGCCCAGACGACGCCCGCGCGGAGCTTGTTGGCCACCGCGAGGATGCGGGAGCCCTTCTCCGTCCAGATGCCCGCCGAGAGGCCGTACTGGCTGTTGTTGGCCTTGGCGACCGCCTCGTCCGGGGTGCGGAAGGAGAGTACGGAGAGCACCGGCCCGAAGATCTCGTCCCGGGCCACCGTGTGCGCCTGGGTGACGTTCGTGAAGAGCGTCGGGGCGAACCAGTAGCCCGACGAGGGCAGTTCGCAGGGGGCGCTCCAGCGCTCCGCGCCCTCCGCCTCGCCGGTCTCGACCAGGGAGGTGATCCGGGCGAGCTGCTCGGCGGAGTTGATCGCGCCGATGTCGGTGTTCTTGTCCAGCGGGTCGCCGAGGCGCAGCGTCGAGAGCCGGCGCTTGAGCGCGTCCAGCACCTCGTCCTGGACCGACTCCTGGACCAGCAGCCGGGAGCCCGCGCAGCAGACCTGGCCCTGGTTGAAGAAGATCCCGGTGACGATGCCCTCGACGGCCTGGTCGATCGGGGCGTCGTCGAACACGATGTTCGCGCCCTTGCCGCCCAGCTCCAGGGTGACCTTCTTGTCCGTACCCGCGACGGAGCGCGCGATGGCCTTGCCGACGGCGGTCGAACCGGTGAAGGCCACCTTGTTGACGTCCGGGTGCGTGACGAGCGCCTCGCCCGCGTCCCCGTAGCCGGTGAGGATGTTGACGACGCCCTTGGGGAGCCCCGCCTGGCGGCAGATGTCCGCGAAGAAGAGCGCGCTCAGCGGCGTCGTCTCGGCGGGCTTCAGGACCACCGTGTTGCCCGTGGCGAGCGCCGGGGCGATCTTCCACGCGAGCATCAGCAGCGGGAAGTTCCACGGGATGACCTGACCGGCCACGCCCAGCGGACGGGGGTTCGGCCCGTACCCCGCGTGGTCCAGCTTGTCGGCCCAGCCCGCGTAGTAGAAGAAGTGCGCCGCGACCAGCGGGAGGTCCGCGTCGCGGGTCTCCTTGATCGGCTTGCCGTTGTCGAGCGTCTCCAGAACGGCCAGCTCACGGCTGCGCTCCTGGATGATCCGGGCGATCCGGAACAGGTACTTGGCGCGCTCGGAGCCGGGCAGCGCCGACCACTTCTCGAACGCCTTGCGTGCCGCCTTCACGGCCCGGTCCACGTCCGCCGCGCCCGCCTGGGCCACCTCGGAGAGGACCTCCTCGCTGCTCGGCGAGACGGTCTTGAAGACCTTGCCGTCGGCGGCCTCGGTGAACTCGCCGTCGATGAACAGCCCGTACGACGGGGCGATGTCGACGACGGAACGGGACTCCGGCGCCGGTGCGTACTCGAATGCGGATGCCATGGCTATCAGTCCACCGTCACGTAATCGGGGCCGGAGTAACGGCCGGTGCTGAGCTTCTGGCGCTGCATCAGCAGGTCGTTGAGCAGGCTGGACGCGCCGAACCGGAACCAGTGCGGGTCCAGCCACTCCTCGCCCGCCGTCTCGTTCACCAGGACCAGGAACTTCACCGCGTCCTTGGTGGTGCGGATGCCGCCGGCCGGCTTCACACCGATCTGCACGCCGGTGGCCGCCCGGAAGTCCCGGACCGCCTCCAGCATGAGGAGGGTGTTGGCGGGGGTGGCGTTGGTGGCCACCTTGCCGGTCGAGGTCTTGATGAAGTCCGCGCCCGCCAGCATCCCGATCCAGGAGGCCCGGCGGATGTTGTCGTACGTGGACAGCTCGCCGGTCTCGAAGATCACCTTGAGGCGGGCGGGGCCGCACTCCGCCTTCACGGCGAGGATCTCCTCGTACACCTTCAGGAACCGGCCGGAGAGGAACGCCCCCCGGTCGATCACCATGTCGATCTCGTCGGCCCCGGCCGCCACGGCGTCACGGACGTCCGCGAGCTTGACGTCCAGCGCGGCACGGCCCGCCGGGAAGGCGGTCGCCACGGACGCCACCTTCACACCGGAACCGGCCAGCGTGGCGGCGGCGGTGGAGACCATATCGGGGTAGACGCAGACGGCCGCGGTGCGCGGGGTCGTGCGGTCGGTCGGGTCGGGATTGACGGCCTTGGCGGCGAGAGCCCGGACCTTGCCCGGGGTGTCCGCGCCTTCCAGCGTCGTCAGGTCGATCATCGAGATGGCGAGATCGATGGCGTACGCCTTGGCCGTCGTCTTGATCGAACGGGTTCCGAGGGAGGCGGCGCGCGCTTCGAGGCCGACGGCGTCGACGCCGGGCAACCCGAAGAGGAAGCGGCGCAGCGCACTGTCGGACGCGGTCGCGTCGGCAAATGCGGGAGCAGTGGTGGGCATGGTCACCAGAGGAGCATATCTACGCGCGTAGCGACCTGTACAGGGGGCCGGGCGATCCGTGCGTTGCGACCCGTGGGCGCGAGCGCGGGCGGGCGCTCCGCCGGGCCGGACGCCCATCGGGCAGAATCGGCCCCATGACGAGCCCCACACCTCCCGCAGAGCCGCCCCACGCCGACCGGACCTACCGCTCCGTGGCCGCGCTGGTCTGCGGGTCGCTGCTGCTCCTGCTGATCGCCTGGATGGCCGGGGACGCCATGATCCGGGGCGAGGGGCGGACGCCGTGGCTCGCGCTGGCCGCGCTGCTCCTCGTGGTGCCGCTGGTGGTGGCGTTCACCCTGCGGCCCGCCGTCTTCGCGAACGACGAGCGCATCCGGGTCCGCAACCCGTTCCGGACGGTCCAGCTCCCCTGGACCGAGGTCGCCGACGTACGGGCCTCGTACTCCTCCGAACTGCTCGCCCAGGACGGTACGAAGTACCAGCTGTGGGCGATCCCCGTCTCCCTGCGCGCCCGCAAGCGCGCGGCGCGCAGCGCGGCCCGGGCGGCGCACGATGACCCCTACGGCCGTACGTCGGTGAGCGCCGACGTACGCGACTCCGCCGGGCGCACGGGCTCGGCCGACCAGACCGTCCGCGATCTGCGGGACATCGCCGAGCGAGCCGGTGACACGACTCAGGAGGGCGTGGACCGGGGCTCGGTGCGCTGGGCGTACGAGGTGATCGCCCCGGCCGTCGCGGGGGCCGTTCTGCTGGTGGTGCTGGTGGCGGTGGGCTGACGCCGACGCCACCGGACGCCGAAGGGCCGGCACCCCGGGAGGGGTGCCGGCCCTTCGGCGTGGCAGTGGCAGGTCAGATGCCCGCGGCCGTCGCCAGGTCCTGCTTGATCCCGGCGAGCAGTTCGGCTCCCCGGGCCCGCGCGGCGGGCAGCCCGGCCGCGTCCGCCACCGGGACGACGACCTCCAGGTAGCACTTCAGCTTCGGCTCGGTGCCGCTCGGGCGGACGATCACCCGGGCCCCCTCCAGCTGGTAGCGCAGCCCGTCGGTGGGCGGCAGCCGGTCCGTGCCGCGCGACAGGTCCTCGGCCGAGGTGACCGCGAGGCCGGCCAGGGCGGTCGGGGGCTGCTCGCGGAGCCGGGCCATGGCGTCCGCGATGACCGACAGGTCCTCCACCCGCACCGAGAGCTGGTCGGTGGCGTGCAGGCCGTGCGCGAGCGCCAGGTCGTCCAGCAGGTCCAGCAGCGTACGGCCCTGCTCCTTGAGTACGGAGGCGAGCTCGGCGACGAGCAGGGCGGCGGTGATGCCGTCCTTGTCGCGGACACCCTCGGGGTCGACGCAGTAGCCGAGCGCCTCCTCGTAGCCGTACCGCAGGCCGTCCACCCGGGCGATCCACTTGAAGCCCGTCAGCGTCTCCTCGTAACCGAGGCCCGCCTTCTCGGCGATCCGGCCGAGCAGCGACGACGACACGATCGACTCGGCGAACACGCCCGTGGCGCCCCGCTCCACCAGGTGCGCGGCGAGCAGCGCGCCCACCTCGTCGCCGCGCAGCATCCGCCAGCCGCCCTCGACGGAGGTGTCGGGCACGGCGACGGCGCAGCGGTCCGCGTCCGGGTCGTTGGCGATGATCAGGTCCGGGGCCGCCCGGCGCGCGGTGGCGAACGCGAGATCCATCGCGCCGGGCTCTTCCGGGTTGGGGAAGGCGACGGTGGGGAACGCGGGGTCGGGCTCGGCCTGCTCGGTGACGAGGACCGGCTCCGGGAAACCGGCCCGCCCGAACGCGGCGGTCAGCACGGAGGTGCCGACGCCGTGCATCGCGGTGTAGACCGTGCGCGCGGTACGGGGGCTGTCGGCGGCCAGGACCGCGTCCGTACGGGCGAGGTAGGCGTCCAGGACCTCCTCGCCGAGGGTCTCCCAGCCGTCCTCGGGGCGTACGACGCCCGCGAGCGGGCCGACCGCGGCGATGGCGGCCGCGATCTCGCCGTCGGCGGGGGGCACGATCTGCGAGCCGTCGCCGAGGTAGACCTTGTAGCCGTTGTCGCGCGGCGGGTTGTGGCTGGCCGTGACCTCGACGCCGGCGACGGCGCCCAGGTGCCTTATGGCGTACGCCAGTACGGGGGTGGGGAGGGGGCGGGGCAGCACGGCTGCGCGGAGTCCGGCGCCGGTCATCACGGCGGCGGTGTCGCGCGCGAAGTCCGCCGACTTGTAGCGGGCGTCGTAGCCGATGACGACGAGACCGCCCTCCTGCCCCTGGGCCTTCAGATAGGCGGCGAGGCCCGCCGCCGCCCGGATCACCACGGACCGGTTCATCCGCATCGGGCCGGCCCCGAGTTCGCCGCGCAGTCCGGCGGTGCCGAACTGGAGCGTGCCGGCGAAGCGGCCGGCGAGCTCCTGGGTGTCGCCCGCCTCGATCAGCGCGGCCAGCTCGGCGCGGGTCTCGGGGTCGGGGTCCTCGGCCAGCCAGGTATGGGCCTGCGCGATGAGGTCGTGCTGCACGGGGGCCGCCTTTCGGGGGTGTGCGGGTGGTGGTGGGGCGGTGCGGGTGGGTGGCGGACGCCGGGGCTCCGCCCCGGGCCCCCGCTCCTCAAACGCCGGAGGGGTTGGAAGCGGGCCCGGTCCTCCGGTGCGGGAGCGACGGAAGCGGCCCGGCCCTCGGGCGGGGGACGAGCTGGACGGGCCGCCGGAGAGGCTGGAAGGGCGGCCCGGAAAGCCGGGCTCGGTTTTAGATGCGCTCCAGCACCCTCGCCAGCAGCGCGCCCATCCGGGTCGCCGAGTCGCGGCCCGCCTGGAGGACCTCCTCGTGGTTGAGGGGTTCTCCGGAGAGGCCCGCCGCCAGGTTGGTGACCAGGGAGAGGCCGAGCACCTCCGCGCCCGCCTCGCGGGCCGCGATGGCCTCCAGGACCGTGGACATGCCCACCAGGTCGCCGCCCATGACCCGGACCATGTTGATCTCGGCCGGGGTCTCGTAGTGCGGGCCGGGGAACTGCACGTACACGCCCTCTTCGAGGGTGTCGTCGATCTCCTTGCACAGCGCGCGCAGCCGCGGGGAGTACAGGTCGGTGAGGTCGACGAAGTTGGCGCCGATGATCGGGGAGGCGGCCGTCAGGTTGATGTGGTCGCTGATCAGGACCGGCTGACCCGGGCGCATGCCCTCGCGCAGACCGCCGCAGCCGTTCGTCAGGACGACGGTCTTGCAGCCCGCGGCCACCGCCGTACGGACCCCGTGGGCGACGGCGGCGACGCCCCGGCCCTCGTAGAAGTGCGTGCGGCCGAGGAAGACCAGCGCGCGCTTCTCGCCGATCTTGTACGAGCGGACCGTGCCGCCGTGGCCCTCGACGGCGGGCGCCGGGAAGCCGGGCAGCTCGGTCACGGGGAACTCGGCCTCCGGGACGCCGAGTGCTTCGCCCGCGGGCGCCCAGCCGGAGCCCATGACCAGGGCGACGTCATGGGTGTCGGCGCCGGTCAGCTCGCGCAGGCGGGCGGCGGCCCCGGCGGCTGCCGCCTGCGGGTCGCCCTGGATGTTGTCCGGAATAACAGATGCGTTCACGCCGACGAGCGTAACCGCTGAATCCCTACGCGCGTAGATGCACTGGCGCAAAGACGCGCACGAGGCGTTGGTGCTTTTGTACGAAGACAGGTCGGCCGGGTCGGTGTCCGCCCTGGTCAGCAGGGGCGCTTGCGCAGTTCCATCACATAGTCGTGCGGGGCGCCCGCGGACTCGGCCGCGTCGGCGATCTCGCCCAGATAGCGCGCCGAGGGCAGCCCGCCCTCGTACCCGTTGAGCACATAGATCCAGGCCGGCTCCTCGCCGTCCAGGGTGTGCACCCGGATGCGCATCCGGCGGTAGATGTCGAGGCCGACACCCTCCCAGCGGTCCATGGAGTCCTCGTCCATCGGCGCCAGGTCGTACAGCGCGACGAAGACCTGGGAGCGCGGCGCCTCCACCACGGTGGCCAGCGCCCCCTCCCAGCCCATCTGCTCCCCGCCGAAGGTCAGCCGCCAGCCGTTGAGCCAGCCGGTGCTGCGCATCGGGGAATGCGGGGCGCGGCGGGTCATCAGCCGCGCGTCGAGGTTGCCGGCGTACGCGGCGTAGAGCGACATGGGTCCGAGGGTACGGGAGGCGGGGGCGGGAGCGGCGGTTCCTGTGACGAAGGCCCCGGTCGGGGGAGCGCGGGCGGCGGAGCGAGGGCGGGCGCGGCGCCCGTTCCGGGGGCTCGTTCCCGTATGGAGGGCCCCGGGGCGAAGCACCTTGGCGCGTGCGGGACAATGGAGTACGTACTGCATTCCCCCGGGGCGATCCCCCGGACCCCCGGCCGGGGCGGCAGACGGCCGCGGGTTACACAACGCGAGGCGGACTTTTCGTGACCCGGATCGTGATCATCGGCGGCGGCCCCGGCGGCTACGAGGCGGCCCTGGTGGGTGCCCAACTCGGCGCGGAGGTGACCGTCGTCGACTGCGACGGCCTCGGCGGAGCTTCGGTCCTCACCGACTGCGTGCCCTCGAAGACCCTGATCGCGACGGCCGAGGTGATGACCACCTTCGACTCCTCGTACGAGGAACTGGGCATCATCGTCGCCGACGACACCCCGCACGTGGAGCAGGCCGCCCGGGTCGTCGGCGTGGATCTCGGCAAGGTCAACCGCCGGGTCAAGCGCCTCGCGCTCGCGCAGTCCCACGACATCACCGCCTCCGTCACCCGGGCCGGCGCCCGCGTGATGCGCGGCCGGGGCCGACTCGACGGGCTCCAGGCCGCCGACGGCTCCCGGCAGGTCGTGGTCACCGCCGCCGACGGCACCGAGGAGCGGCTGACCGCCGACGCGGTGCTGATAGCGACCGGCGGCCACCCCCGGGAGATCCCGGACGCGCAGCCCGACGGCGAGCGCATCCTGAACTGGACCCAGGTCTACGACCTCGACGAGCTGCCCGAGGAGCTCATCGTCGTCGGATCCGGTGTCACCGGCGCCGAGTTCGCCGGGGCGTACCAGGCGCTCGGCTCGCGGGTCACCCTCGTCTCCTCCCGTGACCGGGTGCTGCCGGGCGAGGACCCGGACGCCGCCGCCGTGCTGGAGGACGTCTTCCGCCGCCGCGGGATGAACGTCATGGCCCGCTCCCGCGCCCAGTCCGCCAAGCGGGTCGGCGACCGGGTCGAGGTGACCCTCGCCGACGGCCGGGTCATCACCGGTTCGCACTGTCTGATGGCGGTCGGCGCGATCCCGAACACCGCGGGCATGGGCCTGGAGGAGGCCGGCGTACGGCTCAAGGAGTCCGGGCACGTCCTCACCGACCGGGTCTCGCGCACCAGCGCCCCCGGGGTCTACGCGGCCGGTGACGTCACCGGGATCTTCGCGCTGGCCTCGGTCGCCGCGATGCAGGGCCGGATCGCGATGTACCACTTCCTCGGCGACGCGGTCGCCCCGCTGAACCTCAAGGCCGTCTCCGCCAACGTCTTCACCGACCCGGAGATCGCCACCGTCGGCTACAGCCAGGCCGACGTCGACGCGGGCAGGATCGAGGCCCGGGTCGTCAAGCTGCCGCTGCTGCGCAACCCGCGCGCGAAGATGCAGGGCATCCGCGACGGCTTCGTCAAGATCTTCTGCCGCCCCGGTACGGGGATCGTGGTCGGCGGCTGCGTGGTCGCGCCGCGCGCCAGCGAGCTGATCCACCCGATCTCGATCGCGGTCGACAACAACCTGACGGTGGAACAGATCGCAAACGCTTTCACCGTGTACCCGTCCCTGTCCGGATCGATCGCCGAAGTGGCCCGGCAGTTGCACACCCGCAAGCTCACGGGCGAGGGCTGAGAGTCCGGGAAACCGGGCGACTCCCGCCGAACACCGGCAGATCGGGCGGTGCTGCGACCGCTTCGTGATCACCCTCGAACAACGAAGGGGCCTCCTATACCACTTGGAGGCCCCTTTGAAGTACAACTTCTGTTATTCGGCGCAAACTGCTGAAAACTCACCGGCGGCCAGGTTACTGTCAGTTTCGTGTTCGCTGCAGAACGTCGTCAATTGATCCTCGAAATGGTGCGCGCCAACGGGGCGGTATCGCTCCGTGAGCTCGCCCGCGTCGTCCAGACCTCCGAAGTGACCGTACGGCGGGACGTGCGGGCACTGGAGGCAGAAGGACTCCTCGACCGCCGGCACGGCGGTGCGGTCTTGCCGGGCGGTTTTACGCGGGAGTCCGGCTTTCCGCAGAAATCCCATCTCTCCACCGCGGAGAAGACCGCGATCGCCGACCTGGCCGCAGGCCTCGTCGGCGAGGGCGAGGCCATCGTGGTCGGCGCCGGCACGACCACGCAGGAGCTGGCCCGCCGGCTCGCGCGGGTCCCCGGTCTGACCGTCGTCACCAACTCCCTGCTGGTGGCGCAGGCGTTGGCCCATGCCAACCGGGTCGAAGTCGTCATGACCGGCGGCACCCTGCGCGGGAGCAACTACGCGCTGGTGGGCAGCGGGGCCGAGCAGTCCCTCCAGGGGCTGCGGGTCTCCCGGGCCTTCCTCTCCGGGAGCGGCCTCACGGCGGAGCGTGGCCTGTCCACCTCCAACATGCTCTCGGCCAGCGTCGACCGGGCTCTCGTGCACGCCGCGGCGGAGGTGGTGGTCCTGGCGGACCACACCAAGCTCGGCTCGGACACCATGTTCCAGACGGTGCCCACCGAACTGATCACCCGCCTGGTGACCGACGAGCCCCCGCTCCACGACGAGCGGGCCGCCGCCGAACTCCAGTCCCTGGCCGACCAGGGGGTGGAGGTCACGGTGGCCGGTCCGGACGCCGACGCGCCGGGCGGGGACGGTCCCCCTCCGGGGAGCCGGCCCCGGAGGGACATGCCTCTGCCCGGCCAGCGGCGCACGCAGAACGGCGGCCTCGGGCCGCAGTTGCGCAGCGCCTCCGCCTTGGCGGACGTACCGGGTGAGCGGGGAGCGCGCGTGGCGGATCTGCGGCGGCGGTAGGTCCGTGTCGGGGGCGCTGCCCCCCGAACCTCCGCTCCTCAAACGCCGGATGGGCTGGTTCGGCTACTTCAGCCCGCGCAGCGTCAGGCGCAGCAGCCGGTCCGCCAACTCCGGATCGTCCGGTGACTGTTCGGCGGCCAGGGCGATCGCGTTGGTCAGCTGGAGCAGGTCGTCGATGGAGACGTCGTCCCGTACGGACCCGCTCTCCTGGGCCCGCCGCAGCAGCCCCGCGCCCGCTTCCCGGAGCGGCAGATGGCACTGCACCAGGGCCGAGGTCTCGTCGCGCGAGGCGGACATCAGGGAGTGGGCCAGGCCGCGGTACTCACCCGCATGAGTGACGATCGCGCCCAGCCAGTCCACCAGCGCCCGGCACGGGGCCTCCGCCGCCGCCAGTTCCCGGGAGCGGTCCAGGAGTGAGCACAGGGCGTCCTGGAAGACCGCGTTCATCAGGGCGTCCCGGTTCGGGAAGTGCCGGTAGAGGGTGCCGATGCCCACGCCCGCCCGCCGGGCGATGTCCTCCAGCGAGGCGTCCGTACCGTGCTCGGCGAAGGACCTGCGCGCCTCGCCCACCAGCCGGTCGTGGTTCCGGCGCGCGTCCGCACGCATCGGCCGGGCCGGCGGCTGTGCCGTGCTCGCGTCCATCGGGATCGCCCCTGCCATGGCTTTCGCCCCTCCCTCGGTCCTCGGGACCTTCGTGGGTTCCAGGATGCCACTGCGACGAAGGGGCCCGGTCCACGTCTTCACGACGTGGACCGGGCCCCTTCGGAGCGTGCGGACGGTCAGTCCTTGATCTCGCAGATCAGGGCGCCGGAGGAGACGGAGGCGCCGACCTCGGCGGTGAGGCCCTTGATGGTGCCGGAGCGGTGCGCGTTGAGCGGCTGCTCCATCTTCATGGCCTCAAGGACGACGACGAGGTCGCCCTCCTTGACCTCCTGGCCCTCCTCCACCGCGATCTTGACGATGGTGCCCTGCATGGGCGAGGCCAGGGAGTCGCCCGAAGCGGCGGAGCCGGCCTTCTTGGCCGCGCGGCGCTTCGGCTTGGCGCCGGCCGCCAGGCCCGTACGCGCCAGGCTCATGCCCAGCGAGGACGGCAGCGAGACCTCCAGGCGCTTGCCGCCGACCTCGACGACGACGGTCTCGCGGCCGGCCTCGTCCTCCGCGTCCGCCTCGGCGGGTGCGGCGAAGGGCTTGATGTCGTTGACGAACTCGGTCTCGATCCACCGGGTGTGCACGGTGAACGGGTCCGCGGTGAAGGCGGGGTCGGTGACGACGGCCCGGTGGAACGGGATCGCCGTGGCCATGCCCTCGACCTGGAACTCCGCCAGCGCGCGGGCGGCCCGCTGGAGCGCCTGCTCACGCGTGGCGCCGGTGACGATCAGCTTGGCCAGGAGGGAGTCCCAGGCCGGGCCGATGACCGAGCCGGACTCGACGCCCGCGTCCAGGCGGACGCCGGGGCCGGTGGGCGGGGCGAACAGCGTCACCGTGCCGGGGGCGGGGAGGAAGTTGCGGCCCGGGTCCTCGCCGTTGATCCGGAACTCGAAGGAGTGGCCGCGCACCGCCGGGTCGCCGTAGCCGAGCTCCTCGCCGTCGGCGATGCGGAACATCTCGCGCACGAGGTCGATGCCGGTGACCTCTTCGGTGACCGGGTGCTCGACCTGGAGGCGGGTGTTGACCTCCAGGAAGGAGATCGTGCCGTCGAGGCCGACGAGGAACTCGACCGTGCCCGCGCCGACGTAGCCGGCTTCCTTCAGGATCGCCTTGGACGCCGCGTACAGCTCGTCGTTCTGCGCCTGGGTCAGGAACGGGGCCGGGGCCTCCTCCACCAGCTTCTGGTGGCGGCGCTGGAGCGAGCAGTCACGGGTGGAGACGACGACCACGTTGCCGTGCTGGTCGGCCAGGCACTGGGTCTCCACGTGGCGCGGCTTGTCGAGGTAGCGCTCGACGAAGCACTCGCCCCGGCCGAACGCCGCGACCGCCTCGCGGACCGCGGAGTCGTACAGCTCCGGGATCTCCTCCAGCGTGCGGGCCACCTTCAGGCCGCGCCCGCCACCGCCGAAGGCGGCCTTGATCGCGATCGGGAGGCCGTTCTGCTCGGCGAACGCGACGACCTCGTCGGAGCCGGAGACCGGGTCCGGGGTGCCCGCCACGAGCGGGGCGCCCGCGCGCTGCGCGATGTGCCGGGCGGCGACCTTGTCGCCGAGGTCGCGGATGGCGGCCGGCGGCGGGCCGATCCAGGTCAGCCCGGCGTCCAGGACGGCCTGGGCGAACTCCGCGTTCTCCGACAGGAATCCGTAACCCGGGTGGATCGCGTCCGCCCCGGAGTCCGCGGCGGCCTGCAGCACCTTGGCCATGTCCAGATAGCTGGCGGCCGGGGTGTCACCGCCCAGGGCGAACGCCTCGTCAGCGGCCCGGACATGCAACGCGTCCCGGTCCGGCTCGGCGTAGACCGCGACACTCGCGATCCCCGCGTCCCGGCACGCCCGAGCAACGCGGACAGCGATTTCGCCACGGTTGGCGATGAGCACCTTGCGCACGATGACTCCCTCCTCGAAACAAGCTGAGTTTAGGGACTACCGACACGGCCGTACGACCTGTCCCCAATGGTGAGCTTGCCCACACGGAGTGTGATCCGAGGCTTGCCCCAGTAGTGAAATCCCTTGTGGCACTACGGTACGCCGGGATCCTCAACCGCACAGTAACCAGCCGGTGTGGTCCAGGTCTCTGTCATGGGGGTCAAGGCCGTACGGCGTTTCTTTGTGGACTCCCTACGAACGGGCGGTGGATTCTTTGCCCGACGCCCGGGCCCGTCCAACCCCTTGTCCGGAGGAATACCCGCGAGTAGCGTCCGCGCTACGCACGTACCAGAGGTAACAGGGGGGGCGCTGATGCGCAGACCGGTGGCGATCGTGACCGCGCTCGTGCTGTTCGGGGAGGCGGTGGGCATCGTGCTCATCAACGCCGTCCTGGCCACGGTCGCCGAGAACCAGAACATGTCGCTCGCCGGCCTGGACCCGGACGCCATGTCCACCGGGACCTGGGTGATGGGCGGCGTCTCCGGGCTGCTGCTGGTCCTGTGCGGGCTGACAGCCCTGATCGCCGGCATACGCGACCGCGCACCCGGACGCGTCGGACGGATCGTCCTGATCGGCTGCGCGGTCGTGCACGGCGTCCTCGGCGCGGTCACCGTCGGCCTGGTCGGCTGGGCCGCCTTCGCGTTCATGATGGTCGTGCTGGCCCTGCTGGTGCTCACCCTGCTGTCGTACGGGCCCGAGACCCGCCCTCAGGCCCAGCGGCCCGAACTCACACCCACAGCTCCGTGACCGACACGTCCAGCTCGCCCAGCAGCCGGCGCAGCAGCGGCAGCGAGAGGCCGATGACATTGCCGTGGTCGCCCTCGATCGAGTCGACGAACGGGGCCGACCTGCCGTCCAGCGTGAACGCCCCCGCCACGTGCAGCGGCTCGCCCGTCGCCACGTAGGCCGCGACCTCGGCGTCGCTCGGCTCGCCGAACCGTACGACCGTGGACGCCGTCGCCGACGCCGTACGGCCGGAGGCGGTGTCGATCACACTGTGCCCGGTCTGCAGGACGCCCGCCCGGCCGCGCATCGACTTCCAGCGGGCGGTGGCCTCCTCGGCGTCGGCCGGCTTGCCGAGCGCCTCGCCGTCCAGCTCCAGCACCGAGTCGCAGCCGATGACCAGGGCGCCCGCCGCCTCGGGGCGCTCCGCGACCGCCGCCGCCTTGGCCCGGGCCAGGACGAGCGCCAGCTCGGCGGGGGTCGGGGCGCTCAGCGCGTCCTCGTCCACCCCGCTGACGATCACCTCGGGGGCGAAACCGGCCTGGCGCAGCAGACCGAGACGGGCGGGTGAGGCGGAGGCGAGCACAAGACGGCGCTGATCAGTCATGCACGCCATCGTAGAAGGGCCGCCGGGCCCCGGGGCGCCGGATGCCGGAGCCGGGGGATGCCGGGTCAGCGGATGCCGAGCACGAACATCGCCAGCAGCATCGCCAGCGCCAGCAGCACGCCCGCTCTGCGCATCATCGCCTGGGCGTCGCGCAGTTCCTTCGGCGGCTTGTTCTCGGGGTCGGACCACAGCATGGTTCCGATCCTGCTGCGCCGGGCGCCGCCGCGCCTGAGTACGGGTACTCAAGAGGCGGCGGCGCCCGGTTCCGGCTCAGGCCGGCCAGTACGTCCGGGCCCAGGCCCGGGGGCCCGGCTGCGGGCGCCCGGTGCGGGCGATACGGCCCGGGTCGGACCACTGCTCGGGCGGCAGCGGCGCGCCGGACGACACGGCGGACGCGGCGGCGGCACGCGCCTGGACCACCGCCACGGCGGCGGCCAGCTCCTCCGGGGTGGGGTTGCCCCGTACGACCTTGATCATGGGCAGACCTCTCTGTGAGCGGGTGGGGCCGACGGCTACAGGGGGATGTTGCCGTGCTTCTTCGGGGGAAGGGATTCCCGCTTCGTACGGAGTTGACGCAGGCCCTTGACGATGTGGGCCCGGGTGTCGGACGGCATGATCACCGCGTCGACGTAACCGCGCTCGGCCGCCACGTACGGGTTGAGCAGCGTGTCCTCGTAGTCCGCCATCAGCTCGGCGCGGGTCGCGTCCGGGTCCTCGGCGGCGGCGATGGTGCGTCGGTGCAGGATGTTCACCGCGCCCTGCGCGCCCATGACGGCCACCTGCGCCGTCGGCCAGGCGAGGTTGAGGTCGGCGCCCAGATGCTTGGAGCCCATCACGTCGTACGCGCCGCCGAAGGCCTTGCGGGTGATGACGGTGATCAGCGGGACCGTCGCCTCCGCGTAGGCGTAGATCAGCTTCGCGCCGCGCCGGATGATGCCGCCGTACTCCTGGTCCACGCCCGGCAGGAAGCCCGGCACGTCCACGAAGGTGATGACGGGGACGTTGAACGCGTCGCAGGTGCGGACGAAGCGGGCCGCCTTCTCGCTCGCGTCGATGTCCAGGCAACCCGCGAACTGCATCGGCTGGTTGGCGACGATCCCGACCGGGTGGCCCTCGACCCGGCCGAATCCGGTGATGATGTTCGGCGCGAACAGGGCCTGGGTCTCCAGGAATTCGGCGTCGTCCAGGACGTGCTCGATCGCGGTGTGCATGTCGTACGGCTGGTTCGCCGAGTCCGGGATCAGCGTGTCCAGCTCGCGGTCCTCGTCCGTGATCGTGAGGTCCGCCTCCTCCGGGAAGGCCGGGGCCTCGGAGAGGTTGTTCGACGGCAGGTACGACAGCAGGGACTTGACGTACTCGATGGCGTCCTTCTCGTCGCCCGCCATGTGGTGCGCCACCCCGGAGGTGGTGTTGTGCGTACGGGCGCCGCCCAGCTCCTCGAAGCCGACGTCCTCACCGGTGACCGTCTTGATGACGTCGGGTCCGGTGATGAACATGTGCGAGGTCTGGTCGACCATCACCGTGAAGTCGGTGATCGCGGGGGAGTAGACCGCACCGCCCGCGCAGGGGCCGACGATCAGCGAGATCTGCGGGATCACGCCGGAGGCGTGCACGTTGCGGCGGAAGATCTCGGCGAAGAGACCGAGCGCCACGACGCCTTCCTGGATGCGCGCGCCGCCGCCGTCGTTGATGCCGATGACCGGGCAGCCGGTCTTCAGCGCGAAGTCCATGACCTTGACGATCTTCTCGCCGTAGACCTCGCCGAGCGAACCGCCGAAGATCGTGAAGTCCTGCGAGTACACGCAGACCGGGCGGCCGTCGACCGTGCCGTAACCGGTGACGACTCCGTCCCCGTACGGGCGGTTCTTCTCGATGCCGAAGTTGGTGGAGCGGTGCCGGGCGAACTCGTCGAGCTCCACGAAGGAGCCCTCGTCCAGCAGCAGCTCGACCCGCTCACGGGCCGTCAGCTTGCCCTTGGCGTGCTGCTTCTCGACCGCGCGGGCCGAACCGGCGTGCGTCGCTTCGTCGATGCGGCGCGTCAGGTCCGCGAGCTTGCCGGCGGTGGTGTGGATGTCGCTTTGCGGCTCGGACATCGGGGGAGGCTCCCTGCCTGGTCACGGGGACGACGACCGGATGGTGGTCACGGGGGGACGGGCGGTCGTCCGTCCGGCTCTGCGGCTACTGACTCGTAACGCGGACTCTGGGTTCCGCTCTGGTGCTGGGTACGGGTTCTGCTCTGGCGCTCTGTTCGTAACTCTGCGGTTACTGCCTCGTAGGGTATCGGCGCGCCTCCGGAAAGGCAGTGCGTCCTTTGCCACACCTAGGCTGGGTTGCATGACACCACCGGATGCGTCACACAACCGCTGGTCGGACCTCGACCGGCCCCCTCTCAACGCCACCGCGCTGCGCCGCGGGCTGCTGCGGCCGGACGCGCTGTGGGCGTCGCTGGAGGTCGTGGAGTCCACCGGATCCACCAACACCGACCTCGCCGAGCGGGCCCGCGCCGGGGCGGCGGCCGAGGGCACGGTGCTGGTCGCCGAGGAGCAGACCGCCGGGCGCGGGCGGCTGGAGCGGGCCTGGACCGCACCGCCCCGCTCCGGTCTCTTCTTCTCGGTCTACCTGGAGCCGGGCGACATCCCGGTGGAGCGGTGGGGGTGGGTGCCGCTGCTGGCCGGGGTCGCCGCCGCGACCGGGCTCGCCAAGTCGGCCGGTGTCGACATGTCGCTGAAGTGGCCCAACGACCTGCTGGTCACCATCCCCAAGGGCTCCGACAAGCTCCGTCCGGGGGAGACCCCACCGGGCGAGGAGCGCAAGACCGGCGGCATCCTCGGTGAGTTCGCCGGGAACGGCATCGTCGTGGGCCTCGGCATCAACGTCTCCCTGCGCGCCGACGAGCTGCCCGCCCCCACCGCGGGCTCCCTCGCCCTCGCCGGGGCGGTCTCCACCGACCGGGAGACCCTGCTGCGGGCCGTCCTGCGCTCGATGGAGCACTGGTACGGGGCATGGAAGGCGGCCGACGGCGACGCGGCCGCGAGCGGGCTCCAGGCCGCCTACGCGGCGGGCTGCGCGACGCTCGACCGGACGGTGCGGGCCGAGCTGCCGGGGGGTGCGTCCCTGGTCGGCGAGGCGGTCGCGATCGACGGGGACGGCCGGCTGATCCTCTCCACCGAGGACGGGCTCCAGCAGCCGGTGTCCGCCGGGGACATCGTCCACCTGCGCGGCGCGGCGGGCGGCCTGACCTGAGGCGGGCCCCGGCCCCCGATGGCGTACGGACCCGAGGCTGCCGCCGCCCCCGATGGCGTACGGACGTGAGAGCGCTTCCGCCGGTGATGTCACGCGCGACGCACCGAGGACGGGCGACCAAGGACGTGAGCCAGAGCACACCTGCCGTATTGTTGAGGCGATCCAGCGACAGATCACTGTTGGGGCGATCAGCGACAGATCGGCAGGCAGTGCGCAGGGAACGGGCAGGAGGCGGCTGGTGACCGTCGGCGACACGTCGTCCGGCGCGGGTGAGGAGCCCGGGGCGGACTCCTCGGTCCACGCCACACCCCACCACGAGGTCGACCACACGGTGGAACCGACCGACGACCCCCTCGCCATCCGCCTCGAAGCGCTGATCCTGGGGGCCGACCGGCGCTACACGCCCTTCCAGGCGGCCCGCACCGCCGGGGTCTCGATGGATCTGGCCTCCCGGTTCTGGCGGGCCATGGGCTTCGCCGACATCGGCCAGGCCAAGGCGCTCACCGAGGCCGACGTCCTCGCCCTGCGGCGGCTGGCCGGTCTCGTCGAGGCGGGGCTGCTCAGCGAGCCGATGGCGATCCAGGTCGCCCGCTCCACCGGGCAGACCACCGCCCGGCTGGCCGAATGGCAGATCGACTCCTTCCTGGAGGGGCTGACCGAGCCGCCCGAGCCCGGCATGACCCGCACCGAGGTCACGTATCCGCTGGTCGAGCTGTTGCTCCCGGAGCTCCAGGAGTTCCTCGTCTACGTGTGGCGGCGCCAGCTGGCCGCCGCCACCGGGCGGGTCGTGCAGGCCGCGGACGACGAGGAGATGGTCGACCGGCGGCTCGCGGTCGGCTTCGCGGACCTGGTCGGCTTCACCCGGCTGACCCGGCGCCTGGAGGAGGAGGAGCTCGGCGAACTGGTCGAGTCCTTCGAGACGACCGCCGCCGACCTCGTCGCCGCGCACGGCGGCCGGCTCATCAAGACCCTCGGCGACGAGGTCCTCTTCGCCGCCGACGACGCGGGCACGGCCGCGGAGATAGCGCTCCGGCTGATCGAGGCGATGTCCCAGGACGAGACGATGCCCGCGCTGCGCGTCGGCATCGCCTTCGGCACGGTCACCACCCGGATGGGCGATGTCTTCGGCACCACGGTGAATCTCGCCAGCCGGCTCACCTCGATAGCCCCGAAGGACGCCGTCCTGGTCGACGGGGCGTTCGCCAAGGAGCTCGTCCGCCACGGCGACGCCCCCGAGTCCGAGGCGCAGGCCGCCGAAGCCGTCGCCGCCGCCGCCGAACGGGCCCGGCTCGCCGAGAAGGAGGGCCGCGAGCCCGACGACGAGCCGCCGCTGCCGACGTACCGCTTCGGGCTCCAGCCGATGTGGCAGCGCCCCGTGCGCGGGCTCGGCGTGGTGGAGCCGTGGCTGCTGGCCCGCCGGGGCAAGACGGGCTCCTAGGGCCTGTCGGCAAACTGCCGCCTGCCGTGCGACGCCTGGCACGCACGCTCGCGGCGTTGCCGAAATGCCCTGGTAGCTCCGCCACAAGACCATCCCGGCGCCTGGCGGTCGCACGCACCGGACGCCGCGCGGCCGCCCTCCGGGCGACGACGGCAGTTTGACGACAGGCCCGAGGGCCTGTCGGCGGTCCGGCGGTCCTGTCTAGGATTCCTGCCGGGTAACGCTCGTTAACGGGCGCCGTCAATCGACAGGGGTGCAGCCATGACCGTCACGTCCGAGCAGCGGTTCGGGGAGTTCGTCGTCGTACGGCGGCACGAGGGGCAGGACCACGTCGCCGAGCTGGTCCTCGACCGTCCCAAGGCCATGAACGCCGTCTCCACCGACATGGCCCGCTCCATCGCCGCCGCCTGCGACGCGCTCGGTGCCGACCGGGACGTCCGGGCCACCGTCCTGACCTCCAGCCATGAGCGTGCCTTCTGCGTGGGCGCGGACCTCAAGGAGCGCAACTCCTTCTCCGACGCCGACCTCGTCCGCCAGCGGCCCACCGCCCGCGCCGCCTACACCGGGGTCCTGGAGCTGCCGATGCCGGTGATCGCCGCCGTGCACGGCTTCGCCCTCGGTGGCGGCTTCGAACTCGCCCTCGCCTGCGATGTGATCGTCGCCGACGCCACCGCCGTGGTCGGGCTGCCCGAGGTGTCCGTGGGTGTCATCCCGGGCGGCGGCGGTACGCAGTTGCTGCCGCGCCGGGTGGGCGCGGCCCGCGCCGCCGAGCTGGTGTTCAGCGCCCGCCGCGTCGAGGCCGCCGAGGCACGGGAACTGGGGCTGGTGGACGAGCTGGTCGAGGCCGGCCGGGACCGCGAGGAGGCCCTCGCGCTGGGCGCCCGGATCGCCGCCAACTCGCCGGTCGGGCTGCGGGCGGCCAAGAAGGCGCTCCGGCTGGGCCAGGGGCTCGATCTGCGGGCGGGCCTGGAGGTCGAGGACGCGGCCTGGCGGTCGGTGGCCTTCTCCGGCGACCGGGCGGAGGGCGTGGCCGCGTTCAACGAGAAGCGGCGCCCGGCCTGGCCCGGCGAGTGACGAGACGCGTGCGTGACGCAGAGTGATCTCCCGGCCCGAAATAGGCGAAATTAGGTACGCATCAAACTGATCAAAAGGGGACAAATCTACATAGGCTGTAGAAATGGGTGGTGACGACGAACGGCTGCGGGCCGTGGTTTCGCTGGCGCAGACCATGGCCGCGGCCTATACGCCGCGCGAATCGTGGCGGGCGGCGGCGCTGGGCGCCTGCGATGCGCTGAGCGGCAGCTTCGCCGCGCTCTCCGTGTGGGAGCGGGACCGGGGCAGGCTGCGGGTGCTGGTGAACGCGGGGCAACGGGCCGAGGGGGAGGAGGAGTTCCCCGAGGAGGAGGCCTACCCGGTCCACGAGTTCCCGGAGATCACCGAGTTCCTGCACGAGCGCTGGGCCGGTGGCGGCGAGCCCGACGCCTGGGTGGAGACCGCCGACGGGCTGGCCGGGGCGGGCGGTCCGGCGCGCGGCGCCCGCCCGTACTGCCACCAGAGGGTCGCCGCGCTGCGGCGGCGCGGCCGGGGCTGCTGCGTGGTCGCGCCGATCGTGCTGCACGGCCGGGCCTGGGGCGAGCTGTACGTGGCGCGGCCGGCCGGGCAGCCCGTCTTCGACCGGGCCGACGCCGACTTCGCGACCGTGCTCGCCGCCGTCGTGGCCTCCGGGATCGCCCAGACCGAACGCCTGGAGGAGGTCCGCAAGCTGGCTTTCACCGACCCGCTGACCGGCCTCGCCAACCGCCGCGCGGTCGACATCCAGCTCGATGAGGCCGTCGAGCGGCACCGGGCCGACGGCACGGTCGTCAGCCTCGTCGTCTGCGATCTGAACGGCCTCAAGGCGGTGAACGACACCCACGGCCACGCTGTCGGCGACCGCCTGCTGGAACGTTTCGGCTCGGTGCTGTCGCTGTGCGGGGCAATGCTGCCGGAGGCGCTCGCGGCCCGGCTCGGCGGCGATGAGTTCTGCCTGCTCGCGGCGGGCCCGCCGACCGACGCGGTGGTCGGGGTCGCCACCGAGCTCTGCGACCGGGCGGCGGTGATCGAGCTGGGCGACGGGGTCGCCTGCGGGGTCGCGTCGACCGGCGACCCGATCGGTCCTGTGCGCTCGGCCCGGCGGCTGTTCCGGCTCGCGGACGCCGCCCAGTACCGGGCCAAGGCCGCCCGCTCCAAGGGGCCGGTGGTGGCCGGGCGGGACGGCGAGGTCATCCGGCTCGCGGACTCCCCGCCGAAGTCCGCGCACGACCGGCGCAGGCTGCGGGGCAACCGGCCGTGAGCCCGCCGGTGCCGTAAGGGGCCCTGTACGGCAGCACTAGTGACATGGAGGGTTTCAGTCCGTACGCTGCTGAATATGGATATGCACACTGTCGTGGTGGGGACGTCCGGAACCACCGCCGAGGACGTCGTCGCCGTGGCCCGCCACGGCGCCCGGGTCGAGCTCTCCCCCGCCGCCGTGGACGCGCTCGCCGCCGCCCGTCTCATCGTGGACGCGCTCGCCGCCAAGCCCGAGCCGGTCTACGGCGTCTCCACCGGCTTCGGCGCCCTCGCCAGCCGCCACATCAGCCATGAGCTGCGGGCCCAGCTCCAGCGCAACATCGTCCGCTCGCACGCGGCCGGCATGGGCCCGCGCGTCGAGCGTGAGGTCGTCCGCGCGCTGATGTTCCTCCGGCTGAAGACGGTCGCCTCCGGCCGCACCGGCGTACGCCCCGAGGTCGCGCAGACCATGGCGGACCTGCTGAACGCGGGCATCACGCCCGTCGTCCACGAGTACGGCTCGCTCGGCTGCTCCGGCGACCTCGCGCCCCTCTCGCACTGCGCGCTCACCCTGATGGGCGAGGGCGACGCGGAGGGCCCCGACGGCACGGTCCGCCCGGCCGGCGAACTGCTCGCCGCCCACGGCATCGCGCCGGTGGAGCTGGCCGAGAAGGAGGGCCTCGCCCTCCTCAACGGCACCGACGGCATGCTCGGCATGCTGGTCATGGCCCTCGCCGACCTCCGCAACCTCTACACCTCCGCCGACATCGCCGCCGCCCTCTCCCTGGAGGCGCTGCTCGGCACGGACAAGGTGCTCGCCCCCGAGCTGCACGCCATCCGCCCGCACCCCGGTCAGGGCGCCAGCGCGGACAACATGCTGCGGGTGCTGGCCGGTTCAGGCTTGACGGGCCATCACCAGGACGACGCGCCCCGGGTCCAGGACGCCTACTCGGTGCGCTGCGCCCCCCAGGTCAACGGCGCAGGCCGGGACACGTTGGACTACGCGGCCGTCGTCGCGGGCCGTGAACTGGCCTCCTCCGTCGACAACCCGGTGGTGCTGCCCGACGGACGGGTCGAGTCCAACGGCAACTTCCACGGGGCGCCCGTCGCCTACGTCCTGGACTTCCTCGCGATCGTCGCCGCCGACCTCGGCTCCATCTGCGAACGCCGCACCGACCGGCTGCTCGACAAGAACCGCTCGCACGGCCTGCCGCCGTTCCTCGCCGACGACGCCGGGGTCGACTCCGGTCTGATGATCGCCCAGTACACCCAGGCCGCCCTGGTCAGCGAGATGAAGCGGCTCGCGGTCCCCGCGTCCGCCGACTCGATCCCGTCCTCCGCGATGCAGGAGGACCACGTCTCCATGGGCTGGTCCGCCGCGCGCAAGCTCCGTACCGCCGTGGACAACCTGGCCCGGATCGTCGCGGTCGAGCTGTACGCGGCGACCCGCGCCGTCGAACTGCGCGCCGCCGAGGGCCTCGTGCCCGCCCCCGCCTCGCAGGCCGCCGTGGCCGCGCTGCGGGCCGCGGGCGCCGAGGGCCCGGGCCCGGACCGCTTCCTCGCGCCGGACCTGGCCGTCGCCGACACGTTCGTACGGGAAGGGCGCCTGGTCGCGGCCGTGGAGCCGGTCACCGGGCCGCTGGCCTGATCCGGTCCCGTACGCGTACGGAGGAGGGTCCCCGCGCCGGGGGGTGCGGGGACCTCTTCGTATGCGGACCCGTACCGGGTCAGTAGGCCGAGCGCGTCCCGGACTGGCGTACCGAGTACGTGACGAAGCCCGCGCCGATGCCCAACAGGGCCGTGCCGCCGATGAGATACGGAGTGGTGTCCAGACCCGGACCGGTGTCGGCGAGGCGCGCCCCGGAGGCGTCGTCGGCCTGGCCGGCGGTCCGGTCGGACGTGGCGGCCGGTCCGACCTGCTGCGCGGCGTTCTCACCGGTCGCGTTGGCCGACGGGACGAACCAGAGGGCGGCCAGCAGCGTGCCTGCGGCGGTGGCGGTCAGCAGTGTGCGACGAGCGACGGACACAGATTCGATCCCCTTGCGACAACCATGAGTTAGCCCCGTGGGCCGATGCTAAGCAAAGCAGCGGGTCGGAGGAAAGTCGTGGCCTCGCCGGGCCGTACGCTCCGGCCATGAGCACAGATGAGACATCCAGGTTTGTTCGACTTCGCGTCGAGATGGTGCTGGAGGTCACCGATCTCGACGCCCTGACCGGCACCGCCCTCGAATCGATCGCCGCCGAGTACGGGGAGCCCGTCGCCGGCGTCGGCGGGGGCGAGTCCGCCGAGGAGCGGATGCATGCCGAGGCCACGGTCCGGGCAGACGGTGCAGAGGCCCTCGCCTCACTGGTCGACCCCTTCGACCTGGTCAGCGAGGTGCCCGGGGTCGAGCTCGCCCAGGCCTCCTGGAGCAGCGAGTCCATCGAGTACGACCCCGACGCGGAGGGCTGGGACGACGCGGACGACGGCGATGAGGGCCTCTTCCTGCCGCGGGACGGGGACGACGAGGAGGGGTACGGCGACACGGTCGCGCACAATGGGAAGAACGACGGCGAGGACGGTGACCCCGCGCAGCGGGTGTGACGTGTGAGAACACCGGCCCCGGCCCCGCTCACCCGCGGACCGGGGCCGCGCCGTGCGGCGAAGGAAACCGGGGCCCGGCCACGGGAACCACGGCCGCCGGGGCGGCGTCGATGAGTGGTGTTCCCCACATCTGTCGAGGATGCGGAACGGACCGCCCTTTCCGGGTGTTCTTGGAACATTGACGGGGAAAGCCGTCTGGCGGTCCCGTCCGGGGATTTTGGGGAAATCGGCAACGATGGAGAAGCGTGTGATGACGGACAGCAAGCGGCGCAAGGGCCTCGTGGCCGTGTCCGCACTGCTCGGCGGCGTGCTGGTGCTTTCGGCCTGTACCGACGGCGGCGACAAGAGCGGAAAGACGAGCGCCGGGAGTTCGGAGTCGTCGCAGCAGGAAGTGGACAAGGCAGCAGCCGCGGACGCCTCCGAGGCGCAGATAGCGATCAAGCCGAAGAACGGCGCGACCAACGCCAGTATCAACAACGCGGCCCAGGTCACCGTCACCAAGGGCAAGCTGACCAAGGTCGTCATGACGACGGCGGACGGCACCCCGGTCGAGGGAACGCTGGCGGCCGACGGCTCCAGCTGGAAGCCCGCGGGTCAGCTGGAGCGCTCCACCACGTACAAGATCGACGCCACGGCGGCCGACTCGAAGGGCCGCGAGGCCCACGAGAACAGCTCCTTCACCACCGTCTCGCCCGACAACAGCTTCATCGGGAACTTCACCCCCGAGGACGGCTCCACGGTCGGCGTCGGGATGCCCGTCTCGATCAACTTCAACAAGGCGATCACGGACAAGAAGGCCGTCCAGGACGGCATCACCGTGACCTCCAGCAGCGGCCAGGAGGTCGTCGGCCACTGGTTCAACGGCCAGCGCCTGGACTTCCGCCCGCAGGACTACTGGCAGGGCGGCTCCACCGTCACCCTGAAGCTGGCGCTCGACGGCGTCGAGGGTGCGGACGGCGTCTTCGGCGTCCAGCAGAAGACCGTCACCTTCAAGATCGGCCGTAACCAGGTCTCCACCGTCGACGCGAAGACCAAGCAGATGACGGTCACCCGCGACGGCAAGACGATCAAGACGATCCCGATCTCCGCGGGCTCCCCCGACAACCCCACGTACAACGGTCAGATGGTGATCTCCGAGAAGCACAAGGAGACCCGGATGAACGGCGCCACCGTCGGCTTCACCGATGACGACGGCAAGGGCGAGTACGACATCAAGGACGTGCCGCACGCCATGCGCCTGTCGACGTCGGGCACCTTCATCCACGGCAACTACTGGGGCAAGGGCATCTTCGGCAACGCCAACACCAGCCACGGCTGCGTGGGTCTCGCCGACGTGAAGGGCGCGAACGACCCCAACGCCCCCGGCGCCTGGTTCTACGACAACTCGCTCGTCGGCGACGTGGTCATCGTCAAGAACTCCCCGGACAAGACGATCACCCCGGACAACGGCCTCAACGGCTGGAACATGAGCTGGGCGGAGTGGACGGCCGGCTCCCAGGCCTGATCCACCCACCGGCCTCCCTTCCCGGTCAGCCGGTCCCCCTTCTCCGCACCACCCCCGTCCCCGCCCGAAGGCGGCGGCCCCGGAATCCCGGGACCGCCGCCTTCGGCGTGTCCGGGCCCGGTCGGCCCTTCGGGCATGACCTCCGAGGTAATCGACGGTCTCCGCCCCGCCCGGCAGCATCGTGGTGTCACGAAGAGCACCCCCCGATCGCCCGGAGGACCGGACCATGACCGCGTACGCCATCGTTCACCTGCACCCCGCCGACGGCCCCGTGGAGGACGAGGTGCTGACCTACATCGAGCGGGTCCAGGCCACCTTCGAGCCCTACGGAGGCCGCTTCCTGGTGCACGGCGCCGAGGTGGAGGTGGTGGAGGGGGCCTGGCCGGGCGCGGTGGTCATGGTGGGCTTTCCCGGAGTGGCCGAAGCGCACGCCTGGTACGCCTCCCCCGCCTACCAGGAGATCCTGCCGCTGCGCACCCGGCACATGGGCGGAGACATGGTCATCGTCCCGGGGGTCGGCCCGGAGTACGAGGCGTCGGCCACTGCGGCGGCGATACGGGCGGCGCGGGACCGTACGGCGCCGCCGGCCGAAGAACAGGCTCAGCCCGTACGGTCCTCCGTCCGCGCCGCACGGTAGCTCCGCAGGTCCTGCGGAGCGGCGGGCCCGCCGCGCTCGCGCCTGGGCTGCCCACCCAGGTCGCGAGGGGGACAATGGAGCAGCCGGGAGATGGATGTCGGCACAGGGACCGCACCGGCGGACGACAGCAGGAGCGGGGCCGGGAGGAGTCTGGGCCATGGGTGCCACCGAACGTTTCCAGGGCGATCCCGGCTCTTCGGCTGTGGCGCCATCGGGCCCCGGTGGCCTGCTGGATGTGCTGAACGTGGCCGCAGTCCTCCTGAACGCCGATGGCAGGATCGATCTCTGGAGCCCCCAGGCCGAGATCCTTTTCGGCTACAGCGCCGAGGAGGCCCTGGGCGAGTACGCGGGCCATCTGTTGATCGACGAGGAGCACCTCGACAAGGTGCTGGCGCTGTTCGCCCAGGTCATGGACGACGGCGAGAGCTGGGCAGGCGTCTTTCCCGTCCGGCGCAAGGACGGCAGCACGCGGATGGTGGAGTTCCGCAACATGCGGCTCCAGGACGACCAGCGCGAATACTGGGCCCTGGGGCTGGCCACCGACCAGACGACGCTGCGGCGGGTGGAGCGGAACCTGGCCCTGTCCGCCCAGCTGGTGTCCCAGGCACCGATCGGGCTGGCCATGCTGGACACCGACCTCCGGTACATCTCCGTCAACCCCGCGGAGGAACGGATGAACGGTGTGCCTGCCGCCGAGCATGTCGGCCGGCACGTCCGTGAAGTGCTGCCCCTGATCGACGCGGCCTTCGAAGGCGCCATGCGAGAGGTACTGGCCTCCGGGGTACCGATCGTGGACCAGTACACCGTGGGCCGCACGCCCGCCGACCCGGACCATGACCACGCCTGGTCGATCTCGTTCTACCGGCTCGAATCCTCCGACGGGAGAGTCCTGGGAGTGGCCACCTCCAGCGTCGATGTCACCGATCGGCATCGCGCCGTGGAAGAACAGCGCCAGACCGCCCTCACCCTCCAGCGCAGTCTGCTGCCCCACCCGCCTGCACAGCGGCCGGGGCTGGACGTCGCCTTCCGCTACCTCCCCGCCCAGGCGACGATCGAGATCGGCGGGGACTGGTTCGACGTCATTCCCCTGGCCGGCGACAAGACCGCCCTCGTCGTCGGCGACGTCATGGGCAGCGGTGTGACAGCCGCGGCCACGATGGGACAGCTGCGCACCGCCACGAGAACCCTGGCCGATCTCGATCTGCCCCCGGCCCGGGTCCTGCACCACCTCGACCACATCACGGACGGCCTCGACACCATCGCAACCTGCGTCTACGCCGTTTTCGATCCCCGCACCGAGCGGTGCGACATATCCGTCGCCGGGCACCTGCCGCCCGTGCTCCTACGTCCGGACGGCGAACGCGAGCTGCTCGACCTGCCCACCGGCGCGCCCTTGGGAGGCTGCGGCATCTCCTTCGAATCCACTTCCGTCGATTTCGAGCGGGGAGACCAGCTCGTCCTCTACACCGACGGCCTCGTCGAGACGCGCGACCAGCCGATCGACGCACGCCTGAACGCTCTCCTCGACGTTCTCGACGACCCCCGCCGTTCGTTGGACGCCACCTGCGACCTGCTTCTGCACACCCTGCGTCACAGCGGAGAGCGCGACGACGTAGCCCTGCTCATCGCCCGGGCCGGTCCCAGCCCCGCGATGCGAGGCGAGGGGCGGGCTCAGTCCGTACGCCCCCGCACCGCCGCCCGGTAGGACCGCAGGTCGCTGCGCCGCACCTGGCGTACCCCCGCGAGGTCCTCGTACGGCTCCGCGGGGCGTCCCACCGGCCACTCCGGTCCGCCGGCCGCCGCCGGGCCGCGCAGCCGCCGCCAGGGCTGGAGCGGCAGCCAGAGGAGCCCGTACAGCCAGCGCAGCACCAGCCTGCGGAAGCCCGGCCTGCCCGCGTCGGGCAGCCGGATCACCCGGACGCCCATGATCAGCTTTCCGGCGCTCGCCCGGACGGCCATCGTCAGCAGCACCTGGTTGGCGAACGACAGCACGGTCAGCTGGACGACCAGCAGGGCGATCGCGCGCCCCGTCCCGCCCGAGGCCAGGCAGGACCGCACCAGCAGCCCGACGGCCAGCAGGCACAGATAGGCGTCGAGCCCGACCGCCAGATACCGGCGCATGTCCCCCGTCCCCTTGGGCAGACGCGGCTGCCGGCGGGGCCCCGGGGCGGGGAAGTCGGAGGCGCGGGCGTATGCCGGATACGCCGCTCGCGCGGGCGCCTGCGCGGGGGGCGGTGAGGGCGGCGCCGGGCGGGACCTCGGCGGGCCGTTCCCGGCCCGGTGCGCCCCGCGCGGCACCCGTAACGCATCAGGAGGCTGCCCTCTCCGACGCCCCCGTGGCTTGGTCATGGGGGCATCATGACTGATCGTCAGGCGGGGTGTCGCCGTTCCTGACCGGTAACAAGCGCACCGGCCCCTTGTTTCACCGGACCCCCACGGTCCACTCGACGGCGCCTTGCCGCGGGTACGGCCCGGAAGCGGGGGAAACGCCTGATCATGGCCACTATGTGGATGGCCCTCGAAGATCATCGGACAGCGTTGGACAATCGGACCGGTGGCGCCCTCCGGGACGGGGGCGCCGACGCGCACGAGCCGACCACGGAAGGTCTTGATCAGATGCCGGTCATCCCCGACTCGCCCGACTCCGCCCGCACGCAGGACGCCGCAGCCCGTGTCATCGAGCCGCTCTACGCCGAGATCCTGCGCCGCAACCAGGGTGAGCAGGAGTTCCACCAGGCGGTCCGTGAGGTCCTGGAGACGCTCGGTCCTGTGCTGACGCAGCGCCCCGAGTTCGTCGACGCCCGCATCATCGAGCGCATATGCGAGCCGGAGCGCCAGCTGATCTTCCGGGTGCCGTGGTCGGACGACTCCGGCGACATCCACGTCAACCGCGGCTTCCGGGTCGAGTTCTCCAGCTCGCTCGGCCCGTACAAGGGCGGGCTGCGCTTCCACCCCTCGGTCAACCTCGGCATCGTGAAGTTCCTCGGCTTCGAGCAGATCTTCAAGAACGCGCTCACCGGCATGCCCATCGGCGGCGGCAAGGGCGGCGCGGACTTCGACCCCAAGGGGCGGTCCGACGCCGAGATCATGCGGTTCTGCCAGTCCTTCATGACCGAACTCCACCGCCACCTGGGCGAGTACACGGACGTGCCCGCCGGTGACATCGGCGTCGGCGGCCGGGAGATCGGCTACCTCTTCGGTCAGTACAAGCGGATCACCAACCGTTACGAGTCCGGCGTCCTCACCGGCAAGGGCCTCGGCTGGGGCGGCGCGCAGGCCCGTACGGAGGCCACCGGCTACGGCACGGTCCTGTTCACCGCCGAGATGCTGCGCAGCCGGGGCGAGTCGCTGGAGGGCCAGACCGTCGCGGTCTCCGGCTCGGGCAACGTGGCCATCTACGCCATCGAGAAGGCCCAGCAGCTCGGCGCGACCGTCATCACCTGCTCGGACTCCGGCGGGTACGTCGTCGACGAGAAGGGCATCGACCTCGCCCTCCTCAAGGAGATCAAGGAGGCCGGCCGGGGCCGGGTCTCCGAATACGCCGAACGGCGCGGATCCCACGCCCGGTTCGTGCCCGGTACGGGCGTGTGGTCGGTCCCCGCGGACGTGGCCCTGCCCTGCGCCACGCAGAACGAACTCCACGAGGCCGACGCGCTGAACCTCGTGCGCAACGGGGTCAAGGCGGTCGCGGAGGGCGCCAACATGCCCACCACGCCCGAGGCGGTCCGGGTCCTCCAGGAGGCGGGCGTCGCCTTCGCCCCGGGCAAGGCGGCCAACGCGGGCGGAGTCGCGACGAGCGCTCTGGAGATGCAGCAGAACGCGTCGCGGGACTCGTGGACCTTCGCCCACACCGAGGAGCGCCTCGCCGAGATCATGCGGCACATCCACGACTCCTGCTACACGACGGCGGAGCGCTACGGCAGCCCCGGCAACTACGTGGTGGGCGCGAACATCGCGGGCTTCGAACTGGTCGCGGACGCGATGCTGGCGCAGGGGCTGATCTGACGGACGCCGGGGGCGATGCGGGCCGGGGAGGCGTCGACGCCTCCCCGGCAGACGGCAGTTCGACGACGGGCCCTTGAGCCTCACCCGCGCGGGGGAGCGGCCCGGCCCGCGCGGGGGAGCGGCCCGGCCCGCGCGGGGGATTCGCCGTCGGGCCCGCCCCGCGAGGGTGGAGCCATGACACCGAAGCTCTTCCACCGCCCTCCGCCCGCGGGGGACACCGAGCGGCCCGTTCCCCGCTGGGCGGTGCGCCTGGCCCACGTGCTTCCGCTGCTCCTGCTGCCGGCGTGCCTGTGGCGGCTGCCCTTCGCCGTGCACTTCGAGATGGGGCAGGTGCAGGCGGGCGGCATGCCCGCCCACTGGCTGAGCGTTCCGTACGTCCTCGGGCTCAGCGTGCTGACGGAAGTGATCGCGATCCTGACCATCGGGCTGGTCCGGGGCTGGGGCGAGGTGGCGCCCGCCTGGATACCGCTCATCGGCGGCAGACGCGTCCGGCCGATGGCCGCCTTCGTCCCGGCGGTCCTCGGCGGTCTGATCCTCACCTTCCTGTTCACGGCCGTCCCTGTCGGCGACGACCGCAGCCTCACCCCGTACGGCGTCGTCGACACCGTCGCGTACACCAACGACGCCTGGAGCGCGCCGGCGACGGTCTGCGTCACTCCCGTCGCCGCCTGGGGGCCGATCACCATCGCTCTGGCGATCGCCTACTACCGTCGCCGGACCGCCCGTTCTCCGAACACAGCCGTCTGTCACGGAACTTCGCCGACAGCAGATCCGCCCGCAGCGCAACGCCCACCCCGTGCGGAGGGAGCGCCGCGCTCCTAGCCTGGGACGGTGACCATCCGAGCGACGAACCAGGCCGACGTGATCCCCCTGCGCCCGCTCCCGACGGCGGCGGACCCGGCACCCCAGGACCTGCCCCGGGAGCCGCTCTGGCGCGACCTCGTCGGGGAGGTGCTGCGCCGCGAACGCCGGGCGCGGGGAAGGACGTTGAAGGACGTGTCCGAGGCGTCCCGGATCTCCATGGCGTACCTCTCCGAGGTGGAGCGCGGCCGCAAGGAGGCCTCCTCGGAGGTGCTGGCCGCCGCGGCCCGGGCGCTCGGCCTGAGCCTCGCCGACGTCCTGGCGCTGGCGGGGGAGCGACTGGTGAGCCTCACGGCGGCCCGCACCCGGACCCGGTCCCGGCCGCTGGGGACAGCGGGCGGGCAGCGGTCGGTACGGACGACAGGCCCGGCGGGCCCGCTGGGCGGCGTGCTGCTGGCGGCCTGAGCGACGGGCGGCGGCTTGCTGCCTGTGCTGCGACCGGGCGTGGCCGTTACGCGCGGCCGTCGACCCGGGCTGCCCGGTCCGCGAGTGCCCGCACCTCGGCGGCGACCTCGGTGTGCCGCTCGCGCGGGATGTCGTGGCCGATGCCCGGCTGGAGGACGAGCCGGGCGTCGCGGATCGCCGCGGCGGTGGCGCGCCCCGCGGAAGGCTTGAGCAGCGGGTCGTCCGTGCCGTGCAGCACCAGCGCGGGGACGCGCAGTTCGGCGAGGGACGGGCCGTGCCAGGCCGCACCGATCTGGCGGGACTGGGCATCCGGGTCGGCGATGCCGGTGTCCACGTCGGCGGTGATCCGTTCCAGGGCCTCCGTCTCGTCGAACGGATAGCCGGGCGAGGCGCAGATCCGCGCCACCGCCAGTCCCGCCGCGATCCGCCCCTCCCGGTCCTGGGCGGGCTTGATGCGGGCGAACTTGGCCAGCGTGCCGAGCCGCAGATGGCGGAGGGCGCCCAGTCCGCCGACATCGCTGGGCAGCGCGGCGGAAGAGGTGAGCGTGCGTACCCGGTCCGGGTGGCGCAGGGCCACGCGCTGGGCCACCACCCCGCCCAGCGAGTGCCCGAAGAGGTGCGCCGACTCCCAGCCGAGCGCGTCCAGGACGGCGACCGCGTCGTCGGCCAAGTCCTCGGCGGTGTAGGCCGCACCGCGGCCGGCGGCCAGTGCGGCGAAGGGGTTGCCCCGGGTGTTCCCCGGCAGCCGGGTGGACTCGCCGGCGTCCCGCTGGTCGTAACGGGCGACGGCGAACCCGGCGTCGGCGAAGGCCGCGCACAACTGCTCGGGCCACCAGTGCCGGGAGACCGCCAGTCCCATCACCAGGAGCAGCGGCTCGCCGTGCGCGCCCTCCTGGAGCCGGTCGTGGGCGAGCTCGACGGCGCCGTTGCGGGCGAAGCGGCGTTCGGTCCAGGTCATGGCGGGCTCCTCCGGCGGACGAAAATACTGCGAACGGTGTTCGCAGTATTAGACTACAGCCTGTTCCGGACTCCCGGACGAGGCCTGAAGGGAAGGTGGCGGACCGTGGCCGAGCGTGCGACCCGGCCGACGACCGTCTGGTCACGCCCCGAGCGGGGCGCGCGTGGACCCGCACCCGAGCGGAGCCGCGCCCAGATCACGACGGCCGCTCTCGCGCTCGCCGATGCGGAAGGCCTGGAGGCCGTGTCGATGCGCGCGCTGGCGCAACGGCTGGGTACGGGGCCCGCCTCGCTCTACCGCTACGTGGGGAGCCGGGACGAGCTGCTGGACCTGATGGCGGACGCGGTCGCGGACGAGCTGGACCTCTCCGTGGCTTCTGCCGGTGACTGGCTGGACGACCTCGTCGGCCTGGCCCGCCAGTCCAAGGCCGCGCACGTCCGGCACCCGTGGCTGGCCGATCTGAACGACCGGCGCGGCGAGGTTCTGGGCCCGCACGCGATCGACTACCTCGACCACGCGCTCGGAATCCTGGCCCCCGCGCCCGGCACCGCCGGGCAGAAGCTGGAGGTCGTCGGGCTCCTCGGCGGCCTGGCCGTCCTCTTCGCCCGCCGCGAGTCCGCCGCGACGTCCTCCGGCGACCCGACCGCCCGGGCGGCCCACCTGGCCGCGGTCGCCGCCGAGGGCCGCCACCCGCACCTGCTCGCCGCCCTCAAGACGGCGGACGCCCCGCCCCCGACCGACCGGGACGCCCAGTTCGTACGGCTGCTGCGGCGGCTGCTTCCGGCGATGCTCGGGCAGGGCGAGCAGTTCGGCCAGGGGGAGTCGTAGGACCCGCGCCGGCCGGTCCGGGTCAGCCCTCGGCCGGGGCCACGCCGATCGGGCAGGAGACGCCCGTGCCGCCGATGCCGCAGTAGCCGCCCGGGTTCTTGTCCAGGTACTGCTGGTGATACGCCTCCGCCGGCCAGAACGGGCGCCCCTCGGCCGGGAGGATCTCCGTGGTGATCTCCTTGTGGCCCGAGGCCGTCAGGACCTTCTGGTACGCCTCACGGGAGGCGTCGGCCGCCGCTGCCTGGGCGGGGGAGTGGGTGTAGACCGCGGAGCGGTACTGGGTGCCCACGTCGTTGCCCTGGCGGAAGCCCTGGGTCGGGTTGTGCGACTCCCAGAACAGCTTCAGCAGCTCCTCGTACGACACGACGGCCGGGTCGAAGACGACGCGTACCGCCTCCGTGTGGCCGGTCAGGCCCGAGCAGGCCTCCTCGTACGTGGGGTTCTCCGTGTAGCCGCCCTGGTAGCCGACCAGCGTCGTCCACACGCCCTCCGTCTGCCAGAACTTCCGCTCCGCACCCCAGAAACAGCCCAGCGCGAAGTCCGCCACCTCCAGGCCCTCCGGGTACGGGCCCACCAGCGGGTTGCCGAGGACCGTGTGGCGGGAGGGGACGGTGAATTCGGGGACGGGGCGGCCGCGCAGGGCCTGCTCCGGGGTGGGGAGCACGGGGGTGCGGTGGTTCAGGAACATGCGGGGCTCCTCCGGGGGGTCGGTGTTCGGTACGTACAACAAGGGAGCGGCCACCGGGATTCCGTCCGGACCGGCCGCTCCCGCCCCGCCGTGATCAGTGCGGCAGCGTCGCCGGGCTGCCGCCGTTCGCCTCGTACCCCGCGACCGCCAGCGCCCGGTAGACCGTGTACTGCGCGGCCGGGTCCGGCTCCGCCGTCCACGGCAGGGCGCCCACGTGGCCGTCGATCCGGATCAGCTGGTGCATCGCCTCCGACCAGCGCTCCATGTGCACCAGGAACAGCACCAGGAGGTGGCGGACCTGGGCCAGCATCGGGTCGTCCTGCCGGGCCGCGTGCACCGCGAACATCGCGCCGTCGACCGCCTTGGTCACCACCTGGCTGCGGTAGAAGCCCTGCACCAGGTTGACCTCCGGCAGGTGCTCGTACACCGCGAACAGCGGCAGCGCCGCCAGCAGCGAACCCTGCGGGGCGCGGGCCGCGGCGGCCGTGGCGAACGCCTCGGCGTCCTTGCGCGAACCGTGCCACCGCTCGGAGTGGAAGTGCAGCGCCGCGATGTGCGCGCCCATGTGCGCCGGAGCCCGGTCGATGATCTTCGCCCACAGCTGGTCGAACTGCTCGGGGGTGTAGCCCAGGCCCCGGGCCACCGCCAGCTCCACGATGTACGGCACCGGGTCGCCCGGCGCGAGCAGGGCCGCCTCGCCGCAGACCGTACGGGCCTCCTCCAGGATGATCCGGAAGTCGTCGCTCCCCGCCGCCGAGGACCGCCACGCCTGCTGCACCAGGAACTCCGCGTGCACCGCCGCGCCGCCCGCGTCCTTCGGGGACTCCGCGCGCCAGGCCCGCAGCCACGAGCCGCCCTTGCCCGGCTGCTGCGCCAGCTCCAGCGAGGCCGCGCCCGCGAAGGCCTGCACCCGCTGCCAGCGCACCTCGCCCTCCTTCGGCGTCCCGGCCAGCAGCTGGGAGGCCGCCTGCCACTGCTGGGTGCCCTGGACGACGTCGAGTACGTCCAGGAGGTCCTGGTCGGGGCCCGGCATCCGGACGTCCAGCTCCTCCTGGCGGGCGAAGCCGTACGTGTCCGGGTCGGCGGCGTCCGGCGAACCGGGGGCGACCTGGCGGATACCGCCTCGGCGGCGCATCACCCAGGGGCCGATGACCGCCGCGAGCATGCACATCGCGAGCAGGAACAACAGAATCTCCATGGACCCATTGTCACCGGAGCGGCGAGTGGCCGGTAAGGGCCCTTGCGACGAACTACGCTCGGGCCTCATGAGCGACCAGCACAGCTTCGAAACCCTCGCCATCCACGCGGGGAACACCGCCGACCCCCTCACCGGTGCGGTGGTTCCGCCGATCTACCAGGTCTCCACGTACAAGCAGGACGGCGTGGGCGGACTGCGCGGCGGATACGAGTACAGCCGCAGCGCCAACCCCACCCGCACCGCGCTGGAGGAGAACCTCGCGGCCCTCGAAGGCGGCCGCCGCGGTCTCGCCTTCGCCTCCGGTCTCGCCGCCGAGGACTGCCTCCTGCGGACGCTGCTGACCCCCGGCGACCACGTGGTCATCCCGAACGACGCCTACGGCGGCACGTTCCGGCTGTTCGCGAAGGTCGCCGCGCGGTGGGGCGTGGAGTTCTCCGTGGCCGACACCTCGGACGTGGCCGCCGTACGGGCCGCGATCACCCCGCGCACCAAGGCGGTCTGGGTGGAGACCCCGTCCAACCCGCTGCTCGGCATCACCGACATCGCCGCCGTCGCCCAGGTCGCGCACCAGGCCGGGGCCCGCCTCGTCGTCGACAACACCTTCGCCTCGCCCTACCTCCAGCAGCCCCTGGCGCTCGGCGCGGACGTCGTCGTGCACTCCACCACCAAGTACATGGGCGGCCACTCCGACGTCGTCGGCGGCGCGCTCGTCGTCAGCGACCCGGAGCTCGCCGAGGAACTGGCGTTCCACCAGAACGCCATGGGCGCGGTCGCCGGTCCCTTCGACGCCTGGCTCGTGCTGCGCGGGATCAAGACGCTCGCCGTCCGCATGGACCGGCACACCGAGAACGCCACCAAGGTCGCCGACCTGCTGACCCGGCACCCCAAGGTCTCCCAGGTCCTCTACCCGGGCCTGCCCGAGCACCCCGGCCACGAGGTCGCCGCCAAGCAGATGAAGGCCTTCGGCGGCATGGTGTCCTTCCGTGTCGCGGCCGGCGAGGAGGCGGCGGTCGAGGTCTGCAACCGCGCGAAGCTCTTCACGCTCGGCGAGTCCCTCGGCGGAGTGGAGTCGCTGATCGAGCACCCGGGCCGGATGACGCACGCCTCCGTCGCGGGCTCCCTGCTGGAGGTCCCGGCCGACCTGGTCCGGATCTCCGTCGGCATCGAGAACGGCGACGACCTGCTCGCCGACCTCACGCAGGCGCTGGGCTGATCCTGCGGACATGACAGGGGCGCCCGCCGGGACCGGCGGGCGCCCCTGTCGTTCCGGCGTTCAGGCGCTCACCTTCTCGTCCACGTCCTCCAGCATGCCCCTGATCTGCTCGCGCAGTTCGGGCGTGTTCTCGTGCCCGTGGACCGACGCCGCGTGTTCGCTCGCGGCCCGGACGACCTCGTCCTCCTCACCGGTGAGGGTGAGGGTGCAGTTCATCTCGCTCGGATACTTGCGGCAGTCCGCTGTCTTCCTCGTCATCACGGCCTCCTCGGCTCGTACGACAGCCGCTTCCTCCAGCGTAGGCCTCCCGCACCGGGGACCCAACGGCTCACCAGCCCTCCAACGGCGGAGTGACCTGGGCGGGCTCGGTCGCCCACGGCTGCTCGACGCCGACCCAGACCAGGAACGCCACGAGCACCAGGGCCAGCAGCCAGCCCGCCGTCCGCTGCGCCGCCCTGCGCAGCCGCAGACGGCGTCCGCCGTGCCGGACCGCCTGCGCGGCCAGGTCGGGCGGCAGGACCGGATGCGGGCCGTCCAGCATGCGCCGGACCTGCTCCTCGCGCGGGTCGGGATCCCGCCGGCCGGCGCTCACGGCGTCACCCGGTCCCCGGGCGCGGAGGCCGGTCCGGCAGCGGAGGCCTGCCCGCGCCCGGTCGCCCCGCGTCGGGGCCCGCCCGCCCGCAGCGTCGCCACCGCCCGGGCGCACACCGCGCGGATCCGGTCGGCCGGCAGGCCGAGCAGCGCCGCCGTCTGTTCCTCGCCGACCTCCTCGTACATCCGCAGCACCAGCACCAGCCGCTCGATGGGGGTCAGCCGGTCCAGCACACCGCCGCGCGGCCGCTGGTGGCGCCGGGCCTCCCGGGCGAAGCGGAGGGCCAGCTCCCGGCGGGCCCGGTCGTAGGGGTCGCCGCCGTGCAGCCGGTCCCAGTCGGCGTACGTACGGGTGAGCGCCGCGCGCAGCAGCGCCTCGGCCCGGACATACGCGCCCGGCGGCTGCGACGGTTCGCCGGTGAGCAGGGTCGCCGTGTGCAGCAGGCGTCCGCCCGCGCCCGCCACGAAGGCCTCGAACTCCAGGGCGCGGAGCCGGTCCCGGTGGGTCGCCCGCTCTGCCATGCACCACATACGAGCCCCGGTGCACCGCCCCGGTCAAGGGTCCGGACGGCGGGGAAGAGACGTGTGCGGCCGTCAGTCGGGCTGCGGCGGCTGGTGTGCGGCCTGCCGGGCGGCCAGCGACCCGTTGAAACGGGTGAGCAGGGCGCAGAAGGTATCCCGCTCCTCCTCCGTCCACCCGTCCGTGACCTGCGACATCAGCTCACGCCGCGAGGCGCGGACCTCCTCCAGGCGGGCCTGGCCGCGCGGGGAGAGCTGGAGCACCACGGCCCGGCCGTCCTCCGGGTGCGACGTGCGCTTCACCAGACCGGTGTCGACGAGCGGGGCGACCTGCCGCGTCACCGTCGACGAGTCGATCCCCATCCCGGCCGCCAGCGCCTTGACGCCCATCGGCCCTTCCCGGTCGAGGCGGTTCAGCAGCAGGTACGCCGCCCGGTCCATCGAGTTGCGGACCTGGCCGACACCGCCGAGGCGGGTCTGCTCGGCACGGCGGGCGAAGACCGCCACCTGGTGCTGGAGCGCGTCCAGCAGGCGGTCGGGGCCCGGGTGTTGGGGGGCGGCGCCCCCGGAAGGAGACGCAGCAGTCGTCATGTCCTGAGGGGGCATGGCCGGGGGCTCTCTTCGTGCGGTGTCGGATGGGTGGGGGACAGAGTACGCGGCCCCGGGGCAACGTGTACCAGTGCCGCACAAACCTGCGGACACCACCGCAGGCCGCCATGGACAAGTCTGCCGCGCCCGGTCCGAGCTGCAAGACTTGCGGGCATGAACTTCCGCGCGACCACCCACCACCCGGCCCTGATCCTCGACGACGTCCGGGGCGCGCAGAAAATGCTGGACGGGGTGGCCCGGATGACCGCGCTGGAGGGAAGCCGCCATCTGACCGAGCTGGTCGGCGCCCCGGTCCACCTCAAGTGCGAGAACCTCCAGCGCACCGGCTCCTTCAAACTGCGCGGCGCCTACGTCCGGATCTCCGGCCTCACCCCGGTGGAGCGGGCGGCCGGGGTGGTCGCCGCCAGCGCCGGGAACCACGCCCAGGGCGTCGCGCTCGCCTCGTCCCTCCTCGGCGTACGCTCCACGGTCTTCATGCCCGTCGGGGCGCCCCTGCCCAAGGTCGCCGCGACCCGGGAGTACGGGGCCGAGGTGCGGCTGCACGGCCAGGTCGTCGACGAGACCCTCGCCGCCGCCCAGCGGTACGCGGAGGAGACCGGCGCGGTCTTCATCCACCCCTTCGACCACCCCGACATCATCGCGGGCCAGGGCACCGTCGGCCTGGAGATCCTGGAGCAGTGCCCGGAGGTCCGCACGATCGTCCTCGGCATCGGCGGCGGCGGGTTCGCCGCGGGCGTCGCCGTCGCGGTGAAGGCCCTGCGCCCCGACGTCCGGATCGTCGGTGTCCAGGCCGAGGGCGCCGCCTGCTACCCGCCCTCGCTCGCCGCCGGATACCCCGTCTCGCTGGACGCCCCGGCCACGATGGCCGACGGCATCAAGGTGGGCCGCCCCGGCGACGTACCGTTCGCCCTGGTCGAGGAGCTGGTCGACGAGGTCCGCACGGTCACCGAGGACGAGCTGTCCAGTGCGCTGCTGCTCTGCCTGGAGCGGGCCAAGCTGGTCGTCGAGCCCGCCGGGGCCAGCCCGGTGGCCGCGCTGCTCAGCGACCCGAAGGCGTTCCGCGGGCCGGTGGTGGCCGTGCTCTCCGGCGGCAACGTCGACCCGCTCCTGATGCAGCGCATCCTGCGGCACGGGATGTCCGCGGCGGGTCGCTACCTCAGCCTGCGGCTGCGGCTCACCGACCGCCCCGGAGCGCTGGCGGCCCTGCTGGCCACGCTGACCGTCGCCGACGCCAACGTCCTCGACATCAGCCATGTGCGCACCGACCCGCGCCTCGGGCTGACCGAGGCGGAGGTCGACCTGTATCTGGAGACGAAGGGCCCGCAGCACTGCGCGGACGTCGAGGAGACCCTGCGCGCGGAGGGCTACCGGGTCATCGGCTGACCGTCCGCTTCGCGTCGCTTGGCCGGATCTCGGCATTCAGCGCGCGGCGACGCCCCGGGAATCCTAGGATCGCCGAACAAGCGCCGAGTGAGCCGCGTACGGGTGCAGTCGTCCACGAGTGACGGGGGAGTCTCTCCATGCCAGGTGCGATCCACGCCGAGGGTCTGGTGAAGACCTTCGGTGACGTCCGAGCCCTGGGCGGCGTCGATCTCGACGTCCCCGAGGGCACCGTCCTCGGACTGCTCGGGCCCAACGGCGCGGGCAAGACCACCGCCGTACGGGTGCTGACCACGCTGCTGCGCCCGGACAGCGGCACGGCGACCGTGGCCGGGATCGACGTACTGAAGAAGCCCAACGAGGTACGCCGCTCGATCGGGCTCTCCGGGCAGTTCGCCGCCGTCGACGAGTATCTGACCGGCCGGGAGAACCTCCAGATGGTCGGGCAGCTCTACCAGCTGAGCGCCCGGGACGCGAAGGCCCGCGCGGGCGTCCTGCTCGACCGGTTTAACCTCGGCGACGCCGCCGACCGCACCGCCAAGACGTACTCCGGCGGTATGCGCCGCCGCCTCGACCTCGCGGCGGCGCTCGTCGTGTCGCCGCCCGTGATGTTCATGGACGAGCCGACGACCGGCCTCGACCCGCGCAACCGGCAGCAGCTCTGGGACGTGATCGAGGACCTGGTGGCGGGCGGTACGACCCTGCTGCTGACCACGCAGTATCTGGAGGAGGCCGACCGCCTCGCGAACGACATCTGCGTCATCGACCACGGCAAGGTCATCGCCCGCGGCACCTCCGACGAGCTCAAGGCCCGCACCGGCGGCGAGCGCGTCGAGGTCGTCGTGCACCGCCCCGACGAGATCGAGCGCGCCCGATCCGTCCTGACCTCCCTCGGCAAGGGCGAGGTCACCGTCGTCCAGCTCTCCCGCAAGCTGACCGCCCCGGTCAGCGGCGGGGCCAAGCTGCTGGCCGAGATCATCCGCGACCTGGACGCCCAGGGCGTGGAGATCGACGACATCGCCCTGCGCAGGCCCACCCTCGACGACGTCTTCCTCTCCCTCACCGGCCACGCGGCCGAGGCGAACCAGAACGAGGAAGAGGACTCCCGGAGCAAGGAGGACACCCGGTGAGCGCGATCGCCAAGGACGCCCCCACGCTGGTACCCCGCCCCTCCGGAGGCGTCACGCAGTCCGTGAAGGACTCCCTCGTCGTCGCCAAGCGGAACCTGATCCGGATGACCCGGATCCCGGAGATGGTGATCTTCGGACTGATCCAGCCGATCATGTTCGTGGTGCTGTTCACCTACGTCTTCGGCGGCTCGATCAGCATCGGCGGCTCCACCGACCCGCAGTTGTACAAGGAGTTCCTGATGGCGGGCATCTTCGCCCAGACCGTCACCTTCGCCACCGCGGGCGCCGGCGCGGGCATCGCCGACGACATGCACAAGGGGCTCATCGACCGCTTCCGGTCGCTGCCGATGGCCCGGGGCGCGGTCCTCACCGGGCGGACGCTCGCCGACCTCGTCCAGACCACCCTCACCCTCGTCGTCCTCGCGGGGGTCGCCCTGCTGGTGGGCTGGCGCACCCACGAGAACATCGGCAAGGTCATCTGCGGCTTCCTGCTGCTGCTCCTGCTCGGCTACGCGTTCTCCTGGATCGGCGCGCTGATCGGCCTGTCCGTGCGCACCCCGGAGGCGGCCACCTCCGGCGGGCTGATCTGGCTGTTCCCGCTGACGTTCATCTCGAACGCCTTCGTCCCGGTCACCGGCATGCCGACGTTCCTCCAGCACGTCGCCGAGTGGAACCCCTTCAGCGCCACGGTGGCGGGGGCCCGCGAGCTGTTCGGCAACACGATGCCCGGCGTGCCGAAGTCCGTGACCGGGGCCTGGCCGATGGAGCACCCGATCATCGCCTCGATCATCTGGTCGGTGCTGATCATCGTGGTCTTCCGCACGCTCGCGGTCCGCAAGTACCGCTCGGCCGCCACCTGAGCCACCGAGGACCGGCCCATGACGCGGGAGCCCCGGCCTTCATCAAGAAGGCCGGGGCTCCCGTGTCGTGTATGCGTCGTGGCGGGCCGGACGTCAGCCCGTGTAGGGCTTCGCCGCCAGGATCTTCACCGAGGCGGTCCTGCCGTTCGGCAGCTCGTAGTCCGCGTCGTCGCCGGTCCGCTTGCCGTTCACACCGAGGCCGAGCGGGGACTGCGGGGAGTACGTCTCGATCTCCGTGCTGGCGTACTCACGGGAGGCGAGCAGGAAGGTCAGCGTGTCGTCCTCGTCGCCGTCGAAGGCGATCGTGACGACCATGCCGGGCTCGACCACGCCGTCGTCGGCCGGGGCCTCGCCGACCTTCGCGTGCTCCAGGAGCTGGGTCAGCTGGCGGACCCGGAGCTCCATCTTGCCCTGCTCCTCCTTGGCCGCGTGGTACCCGCCGTTCTCCCGGAGGTCACCCTCCTCACGGGCCGCCGCGATCTTGACGGCGATCTCCGTGCGCGCGGGACCAGACAGGTACTCCAGCTCGGCCTTGAGCTGGTTGTACGCCTCCTGCGTGAGCCAGGTGACGTTTTCGCTGGTCTGGGTCACAGGTGCTCCTCGTCGGTACTGGGAAGTGCTGGGAATGCTGGGAAGTGTCGGGAATACAAAGCATCGCCCTACCCAGAAGCATGTGCCTCTGCGAGTGGGCGAAACCACGAGCCTAACAATTCCGCAGGAAAAGGGGGAGAAGGTAAACCGTCACACGCCAGGACCGCCCGCCGCGCCCCGTATCGTCGCAGGTCGGAGCCGGTGTGCCCGGATCAGCCGCGCGGGCCGTCGTCGGCCGTGCAGCCCATCGGCTCGACCGCGGTCGCCCGGGACCGGGTCACCACGGTCACGACCTCGTCGATCCGGTCCTCGGCCCGGTCGAACCGGACCTCCTTGCGGCCCACCTCGGAGCCGTCCTCGCTGAGCGCCCGCACCACGCAGTAGCCGTGGCCCTCGCGGTCCTTGCGGACCTCCAGGTGGACGTCGGCCCGGGTGTCGGAGACGACCTTGAACTTGATCATCTCGCCGCTGATGCCCTGGTTGCCCACGTAGTCGTAGCCGATCCACCCGATCACACCGAGCAGGGCGACGCCCAGGACCGATCCGACGATCTTCAGCTTGCGGTCCGCACGCTGGTCCTCGGTCCGGCCGTACCGCCCCTCGGGCGCAGCCTCGCGAACCGTCGTCATGATCGTTCCCTCCGGACCGGGCATCGAGGAATTTTCCGGCCCCTCGTTCAGTCACTATAGAAGCCGCACCCCCGTCACCCGATCGCGCCCCACACCGACCGGATGGACCAGAGCGACCGATGATCGACCAGAGCGACCAATGACTGAGGATCGAGCTTTGACTGAGCAGCTGCGACTGATGGCCGTTCACGCCCACCCCGACGACGAGTCGAGCAAGGGCGCGGCCACCATGGCCAAGTACGTGTCCGAGGGGGTGGACGTGCTGGTCGTGACCTGCACGGGGGGCGAGCGCGGCTCCATCCTCAACCCGAAGCTCCAGGGCGACGCGTACATCGAGAAGAACATCCACGAGGTCCGCAAGAAGGAGATGGACGAGGCCCGGGAGATCCTGGGCGTCCAACAGGAGTGGCTCGGCTTCGTCGACTCGGGGCTGCCCGAGGGCGACCCGCTGCCGCCGCTGCCCGAGGGCTGCTTCGCCCTGGAGGACCCGGAGCTCGCGGCGGGGCGCTTGGTGGCGAAGATCCGCGCGTTCCGGCCGCAGGTCATCACCACGTACGACGAGAACGGCGGCTACCCGCACCCCGACCACATCATGACGCACACGATCTCGATGATCGCGTTCGACGGTGCGGCCGACGCGGAGCGCTTCCCCGAGGACGAGTTCGGCCCGGTCTGGACGCCGCGGAAGCTCTACTACAACCAGGGCTTCAACCGGCCGCGCACCGTCGCCCTGCACGAGGCGCTCCTCGCCCGTGGCATGGAGTCCCCGTACGGGGAGTGGCTGGAGCGGTGGAAGGAGTTCGAGCGCGTCGAGCGCACCCTGACCACGCACATCCCCTGCGACGAGTTCTTCGAGATCCGCGACAAGGCGCTGATCGCCCACGCCACGCAGATCGATCCCGAGGGCGGCTGGTTCCGGGTCCCGATGGACGTCCAGCGCGAGGTCTGGCCGACCGAGGAGTACGAGCTGGCGAAGTCTCTGGTCGATACCTCCCTCCCCGAGAGCGACCTCTTCGCGGGCATCCGCGACAATGCCTGATATGTACGCGACCCAGGCACTGACGCACCTCGTCCCGCTCGCCGCCGAAGAGCTCGACAAGAACAAGGTCACCCCCGGCGTCCTCGGCTTCCTCGTCTTCGCCGCGCTCGCCGTCGGCGTGTGGGCCCTGATGAAGTCGATGAACCGCCACATGGGCCGGGTGAACTTCGAGGAGGCCCCCGACCCGGACGCGGCGGCGGCCGAGCCCGTCGGCGACCAGGGCAAGGCGGCCTCGCCCGGCAAGTAGCGCGCCGAGTTCGCGCGTACGGAGCCGATCTCGCGCGTACGGAAACGGGAAGGGCGTCCGGCGGGTTGCCGGACGCCTCGTTCCCGTTCGCGCCGCTCACCCGCTCACGGCCTCGCCGGCTCCACCGCCACGCCCATGATCTGGCCGGCCCCGCGGGTCGGGGTCAGCCCCAGCCGCCATGCCTGCCAGCCGTCCTCCAGGTCGACGCCCCGCTCCAGCGCCACCGCGAACGCCGCCGCCGACTGCTCCAGCTTGGCGTCCCGTGCCGGATGCCGGGCTCCGGCCAGCTCGGCCAGCTCCTGCTGGGCGACCACCGTGCCCACCTCGCTGCCCCCGGGCGAGGCGTACGGCAGCAGCGTGCAGCGCAGGAAGCGGGCCCAGTCGCCGCCCCGCGCGTCCCCGTACGAGGCGAACAGCTCCGCCGCCTGACCGCACAGCTCCAGCGCCTGCGGGGCCCGCCCGTTGCCCGCGTCGATCAACGCCAGCTCCACGCACGCCCACGCCTCGCCGTACGGCACCTTGATCCGCCGGAAATCGGCCCGGGCGTCCATCAGCAGCTGCCGGGCGAACCCCGAATTGCGGAGGTTGCCCGTCTGCGCGGCCCGCTGGTCCCGGGTCACCCGGCCCGAGTGGTGCCGGGCGCACGCGAGCCCGTACACGTCCCGCATCCGGGAGAACATCGTGCGGGCCCGCTCCAGCTCCCGTACCGCCTGATCGGTGTCGCCGTCCTCCTCCAGCGCCTGACCGAGGTAGTACAGGGTCCACGCCTCACCGCGCGCGTCCTCGTTGTCCCGGTGCCGGGCCAGGGCGTCCCGCAGCTGCTCCAGCGCGGCGGCCGGGTCCTCGTCCAGCAGCCGGGCCCGGGCCAGCTGGGTGATCGCCCACGCCTCACCGCGCCCGTCGCGGGTGCGCCCGTACAGCTCCAGGGCGGTGCTCAGCGCCTCCTCGGCCGCCGCCACCTCGCCGGTGCGCAGCCGCACCTGGCCCAGCTGGAACTGCGTCCACGCCTCGCCGTGCAGCGACTCGCCCTCCCGGTGCAGCCGCAGCGCGTCGGCCAGCAGCGCCAGCGCCCTCGGCAGGTCGCCCCGGTCGCGCTCCACGGCTGCCAGCGCGTGCAGGGTCCAGGCCCGGTCCTCGGCCTGCGCCTCGGACGACTGGAGGTCCAGCGCCTCGCCGAGCCGGGCCGCGGCCTCGGTCAGATTGCCCTGGTGGTGCAGGGTGATGCCGAGCGAGCACAGCGCCAGCGCCTCGCCCGCGTCGTTCTGCGCCTCGTGGTAGAGGCCGACGACGGAGGACAGGGTGGTGCGAGCCTTGTCCAGCTCGCCGAGCTGCCGGGCCGCGATGCCCGTACGCCACTGCACCGAGCGCTCCAGCAGCCCCTGGTCCACGGCCTGGGTCAGCTCGCTGATCTCGCCGAGCCGGTACAGGTCGCCGCGCAGCAGGCAGTAGTCGCACAGGGCGCCCAGCAGATGCAGCACCGTGGCCTGGTCGACGCCTTCCGCGTGCCGCAGCGCGGAGGTGATGAAGCTCGACTCGTCGTCCAGCCAGCGCAGCGCCGAGTCCAGCGAACCGAAGCCGTGCGAGCCGAACTGTCCGGCGCGGGTCGACATCTTCCCGTCGACCATCCGGATCACCGCGTCGGCCAGCTCCGCGTAGTTCGTCAGCAGCCGCTCCTGGGCGGCCGTCCGCTCGGCCGGCTCCTCCTCGTCCAGCAGCCGGGCCAGCGCGAAGGCCCGCACCAGGTCGTGCAGCCGGTAGCGCGAACCCCGTACACGGGTGAGCAGCCCGGCCCGCGCCAGCACGGTGAGCAGCCGGTCCGCCTCCTGCTCGTCCGCCGCCAGCAGCGCGGCGGCCGCCGCAGCGCCGAGGCTCGCCCGGCCCGCCAGCGCGAGCCGCCGCAGCAGCTGGCGGGCCTGATCGCCCTGGTCGGTGTAGCGCAGCCACAGCGCCCGCTCGACCGGGTCCACCGGCCCGTAGGCTCCCAGGTCCTCCGCCAGCGTGTGGCGGCTACGGGCCCCGAGCGCGGAACCGGCCACCCGCAGCGCCAGCGGCAGCCCGCCGCACAGCTCCACGATCGCGTCCGTCGACGGGTAGTCGTACGGTCCGGCCTCCTCTTCCCCGGCGATCTCCCGCAGCAGCTCCTCCGCGCCCGCCGCGTCCAGCGCGCCGACCGGCAGGTGGTGCACCCAGGCCGCCAGGTCCTCGGACAGCTCCAGCGGCTCCCGGGCGGTGACGATCACCAGGCTGTCCGAGCGCTCCGGCACCAGGGTGCGCACCTGACCGGCGTCCGTCGCGTCGTCGAGCACGATGGTGACCGGCGTCCCCGTCAGGTGCTGGTGGTACAGCTCGGAGAGCCGCCGCACCTGCTGCTCCGCCGACGAGCCCTCCCGGAACAGCAGTTGCTCGCGCGGCGCGCCCAGTCGGTTCAGCAGATGGAGCAGTGCGTCCCGGGTCGGCAGCGGGTTCTCCCCGGCGACCTGGCCGCGCAGATCGACCACACACGCCCCCCGGAACTGGTCCTTGAGCGTGTGGGCCGCCCGCACCGCGAGCGCGGTCCGCCCCGACCCCGGGGCGCCGTGCAGCACGACCACGGTCGGCCGGGTCTGCGTGGAGGCGCGGGCCGCGTGCACCCACCGGGCGATCTGCGCCAGCTCGGTCCGCCGCCCGCTGAACGGCCCGTCGGCCTGCGGGAGATGGCCGAACGACTGCTCCAGCACCACCCGGGTGCGGGCCGCCGCGCTGCGGTCGCCGCCGCGCAACTGCTTGACCACCGGGGCGGTCTGCTTCTTCGGGGTGCGCTTGGCGGGGTTGAGCATCCGCTGCTGGTCCAGATACGGGCGGATGCCCCGTACCTCCAGGGCCGTCAGCCACTGGAGCCGCAACTGCTCGGCCCCGCCCGGCTGTCCGGCCGCCGCGGCCCGGCGGTGCGCGGCGGGCCAGTGCGAGGCGGTCACCTTCGCCACGGTCGTCGCCGTGCCGGCCACCGCGACGGCCGCGCCCGCGCCGAACGCCAGGCCGGTGTTCGCGCCGAGCGCCAGATCCGCGCCGAACGCGGCGGCCGCGGCAACTCCCGTCACCAGCAGGGGCGTTCCGAGCGTCGCTCTGCTGAAGCGCTCCGCCAGCGGCCGGTCGCCCGCCGCCGCCGAGTCCAGCGCCTGCGTGTACGCGGCGTACTCCTCGCCCGCGCTGGCGGCCATGGTGTCGAGCGCGGCCCGCGCCCGCGACATCAGCGCCCCGGCATCGGACCGCCCGCCGCTGCGCCGCGCCTCTTCCTCCACGGCCCGCACCAACAGCCTCTCGGCTTCCGCCCGATGGCTGTCCCGCATATGTGTCCCCCTCCGAGAGCTGCGCTCCGGACCTCGGGTTCCGGAGCGCCGGATCAAGCGTCGGATACCAAGCGTCGGGGTCAAGTGTCCTGCGTAGCGCGCTTCGGCGCGAGGGGCGCAGGGCAAGGGAGGGTCGAGGCGTGCTCCGGCCCGCTCACCCCTGCCGCTCCCCACCGGCCTCGTCCTCCACCGGCAGCCCCAGGACGAGCCGGACCTCCCACTCCTCCCCGGACGCGTCCTCGTCGCCGTCGTTCTTCCAGCGCTTGTCGAACTCCGCCAGGGTGGGGGCCCTCGACGCGGACCGGTGGACGCCGGACAGGGCGTCGAGCCGGTTCGCGAGCGCGACGACCTGGCTGTGTGCCCGTGCCGGGAGGCCGTCGACCGAGCGAAGCAGCTTCGCCGACTCCGCCTCGCCCCGCGCCATCCGGCCGGCCCACGCGGTGGCCGCGGCGAGGTCGGTGTCCACCTCGTCGCCGGGGGCACTGGACCAGGCTTCGGCCGAGGGCCGCATCGCCTTCAGGTACGCCAGTTGACCGGTGTCCCAGGCGCCGGGGTCCTGCCGCAACGAAGCCTCCGGCAGACCGGCCTCCGCGCCCAGCCAGCACCGCACGGTGCGGTCCCCGCCGGTCCCGCTGACCGACTCCGGGTAGTAGAAGGAAAATTCGACGTCCGGCAGGGTCCAGGTGTCCGGTGCGAAGTCGTGGAGCAGTGGGACGCATCCTTCGAAGGCCTGCGCGGCGATGGCCGCGGGGTCGGAGATGGCGTGGTCGCCCTTCAGCCGGAATGTTCCGTAGACCTGGGCCGGATGCGGGCCGTTGCACGGCACGATCTCGGCCGACGGGTCCGTCATCCGCTCGTCCTCGCCCTCCCGGGTGGAGAACAGCCCACCCGCCGGTACGAAGCAGTCCCCGGCCTTGAGGTCGAACAGCGTCCCCGTTCTCGGGTTCCGGGGGCCGAGGAGGCTCCCGCCCTCCTCCGCCCAGGCGTCCAGCCGCGCCCCACCGACGACCAGCAGCAGCACGCTCAGGGCCACCACGGTCCCGCCCACGGCCGTCCCGGCGATCGCGAGCCCCTTGCCGCGCCGGCCGCCGCGGGGGATCCGTACCAGTGCGACGACGCCGAGGACCAGCCCCAGCGGTGCGAGGCAGACGAGCGACGACAGTACGAGTGAGGCGACGGCGAGGCCGCTGAGCGGAGGCTGCGAGGCCCCGGCATCCCCTGGACCGTTCGGGCCCACCTCAGGGTACGAACAAGGCCCAGGAGGCATGGGGGAAGAAGGCGGCGGCACGGTCATCGTCCTGTGCCCTTTCGTCCGAGGTGAGCAGCGCAGGAGTCCGTGTGGGGCCGGGGTGCCGGAACGGTAGCACCACACGTGTCCGGGCCCATCGCCCGCCCACCCTGGTCCACCTGCGCGTTCCTCCGCCGCACGTGGCGGTCGGCTGCCGGCCCCGGTGCGGGACGATGGACCAGCCCCCGCCTCCCTGTTTCCCACCCCGCCCCGTGGCGCAGCCGCGTCGTTGGGGAGGGTGCGCGAGGATGGGGTGTATGGCCAACCGACTTGCGCAGACCACCTCCCCGTACCTCCTCCAGCACGCCGACAACCCCGTCGACTGGTGGCCCTGGTCGCCCGAGGCGTTCGAGGAGGCCAGGAAGCGGGATGTGCCCGTGCTGCTCAGCGTCGGGTACGCCAGCTGCCACTGGTGCCACGTCATGGCGCACGAGTCCTTCGAGGACGACGACACCGCCGCCTACCTCAACGCGCACTTCGTGCCCGTGAAGGTCGACCGGGAGGAGCGGCCCGATGTCGACGCCGTGTACATGGAGGCCGTTCAGGCGGCCACCGGGCACGGCGGGTGGCCGATGACCGTTTTCCTCACGCCGGACGCCGAACCGTTCTACTTCGGGACCTACTTCCCGCCCGAGCCCCGGCACGGCTCGCCCTCCTTCCAGCAGGTCCTGGAAGGGGTCACGACCGCCTGGACCGACCGGAGGGACGAGGTCGCCGAGGTGGCCGGGCGGATCGTGGCCGATCTGGCGGGGCGGTCGCTGGTCCACGGTGGGGACGGGGTGCCGGGGGAGTCCGAGGTGGCGCAGGCCCTGCTCGGGCTGACCCGGGAGTACGACGAGCAGCACGGCGGGTTCGGGGGCGCGCCCAAGTTCCCGCCGGCCATGGTCGTGGAGTTCCTGCTGCGGCATTACGCCCGGACCGGGGCCGAGGGAGCCCTCCAGATGGCCGCCGACACCTGTACGGCGATGGCCCGCGGCGGGATCTACGACCAGCTCGGCGGCGGGTTCGCGCGGTACTCCGTGGACCGGGAGTGGATCGTCCCGCACTTCGAGAAGATGCTCTACGACAACGCCCTGCTCTGCCGGGTGTACGCCCATCTCTGGCGGGCCACCGGGTCGGACGAAGCGCGCCGGATCGCCCTGGAGACCGCCGACTTCATGGTGCGGGAGCTGCGGACCGCCGAGGGCGGGTTCGCCTCCGCGCTGGACGCCGACAGCGAGGACGCGGAGGGCAAGCACGTCGAGGGGGCGTTCTACGTGTGGACGCCCGAGCAGTTGCGTGAGGTGCTCGGGGAGGACGATGCCGCCTTCGCCGCGGCTTGTTTCGGGGTGACCGAGGAAGGGACCTTCGAGGAGGGCGCCTCCGTGCTCCGGCTGCCGGGTGACACCGGGCCCGTGGACGCTGCCCGCGTCGCCGGCGTACGGGCCCGGCTGCTGGCCGCCCGTGACGAGCGGCCGCACCCGGGGCGGGACGACAAAGTTGTCGCCGCCTGGAACGGGCTCGCCATCGCCGCCCTCGCCGAGACGGGCGCCTTCTTCGACCGGCCCGACCTCGTGGAGCGGGCCACCGAGGCCGCCGATCTGCTCGTCCGGGTGCACCTGGGCGAGGTGGCCCGGCTGACCCGTACGTCCAAGGACGGGCGCGCCGGGGACAATGCCGGGGTGCTGGAGGACTACGGCGATGTCGCCGAGGGGTTCCTCGCGCTGGCCGCGGTGACGGGGGAGGGTGCCTGGCTGGAGTTCGCCGGGTTCCTGCTGGACATCGTGCTGGAGCAGTTCACCGGGGAGGGCGGTCAGCTGTACGACACCGCCCATGACGCCGAGCAGCTCATCCGGCGGCCCCAGGACCCGACCGACAGCGCCACCCCGTCCGGGTGGACGGCCGCCGCCGGGGCGCTGCTCTCGTACGCCGCGTACACCGGGTCCGAGGCCCACCGCACCGCCGCCGAGGGTGCGCTCGGCGTGGTGAAGGCCCTGGGCCCGCGCGTCCCCCGGTTCGTCGGCTGGGGGCTCGCCGTGGCCGAGGCGCTGCTCGACGGGCCCCGGGAGGTCGCCGTCGCGGGACCGGTCGGCGGTGAGCTGCACCGTACGGCGCTGCTGGGGCGGGCCCCGGGCGCGGTGGTCGCGGCGGGGAAGGGCCGGGGGTGAGC
>NZ_QWFA01000109.1 GCF_003501885.1 Streptomyces globisporus | reverse complement strand
ACAGGGGGCGGGGTGGGGGCCTGCTGTTCGGACGGCTGCTGTGGGGGCTCCGGCGGGGCGGTGACGGGCCCGTCGGGGCCGAACCCCTCGGGCAGCGGCCCGATCTGGTCGAACACCTCCACCGGCTCGTCGTCCGGGCCGGCTTCGGGCAGCATCTCGACCGCCGCGGTCAGGGCCTTGCGCGCGCCCGTGGCCGTACGGAACCGGGAGTGCGGGTCGGGCTGGAGCAGACCGGCGAGAACCTGCCACAACGGCTCGGGAATGCCCTCGGGGGCGCCCGGGGTGCCATGGGCGGCGAAGTGCTCCACCAGGGCCTGGGCGTCGGGCTTCTGACCCTGGAGGAGGTAGATCGCGACCAGGCCGACCGCGAAGAGGTCCGCGGGGAAGTCGGGCTCGGCGCCCATCATCTGCTCGGGGGCGAAGTAACCGGGCGTACCGACCACGTAGTTGGTCTCGGTCAGCCGGGGTTCGCCCTTGCGCATCGAGATGCCGAAGTCGGACAGGCGCAGATGCGGGCGGCCCGTACCGGTCGCCTCCATCAGGATGTTGGCGGGCTTGATGTCACGGTGCACCACCCCTTCGGCGTGCACCGTGGAGAGGCCGGAGAGCAGCTGGTCCAGCAGCAGGCAGACGAAGCGCGGGGGCAACGGGCCGTAGTCACCGATGACATGGGCGAGCGAACCGCCGCTCACCAGGTCCATGGTGAACAGGACCTTGTCGTCGTCGGCGGCCCAGCTGGCAGGGGCCAGCACATGCGGGTGCTCGATGCGCAGCGCCTGCTCGCGGACGAAGCGCAGCAGCGTGTGCGCGTCGCTCTGCTGGAGCACCTTGGCCGCGACGTACCGGCGGCGGCGGTGGTCCCAGGCCCGCCAGACGGCGCCGACCCCACCGCGTCCGATCGGATCGATCAGCTCGTACCGACCGGCGAAGACCTCACCCATTGCGCTGCGCCCGCTCCCCGTTCGTGTGGTGCCGCGGCGTCCGCCGCGGCCCGTGTCCGGTCCCGGTGTCCGGCTCCGTGTCCTGGCCGGTACCAGGGCGCTGCGCGGTGCGCGTGCCCTGGCTCCGTCGTGCTTCCGTCGGGACGTGCTAGCTCTGGTGCCCCTCGTAGTGCGCCACCGCGTCCGAGGTGCGTCCCGCGCCGTACACCTTGAGGAACTCTGCCAGCTCCGGGTGGGTCGGGGCGAGGGCGTCCGCGGCATCGATGATGTCGCCGGCCGCCGCGACCGACCGCAGCAGGGACTGGATCTCGCGCACCACACGGCGGACCGTGGGAGCGCCGCCGGTGGAGGTGGTCTGGCCGGTCGCGGTGAGGACGGAGCCGCCTTGCGACTTCTTGATCTCCTCCATGCGGTCGGTGGCCTCGCCCGCGCTGACGCTGCCGTCGGCCACCTGGCTCGCCAGCTCCTGAAGGGCCTGGACGCGCTGGACCACCGCGGGGTTCCCGATCTTGGCGCGCTGGCCGCTCATCAACTGCGAGAGCATCGGGGCGGAGAGCCCGAGAACGGCGGCGAGCCGGGCCTGGTTCAGACCGAGATCATCGATCAGCCGACGGAAGAGCGCCCCCAACGGCTCTCCGTACCAACTGCGTTGAAGCTCTCTGGCTCTTGCCGTCGCCTCTTGTTGCGCTGCGTCCATGGCGTCTCCCCATCGCTGCGGCTTCGCTGCTGCGAACCTTGCGAGCATCTTACGGAGCGTGGTCGCTCCCGGGGAGTCCCTATCCTTTTGGAAGAACCCGGGGGGTACCCGGTACTCTGTTCCCGACGGTGACCCGGGGCCTTAGCTCAGTTGGTAGAGCGCTGCCTTTGCAAGGCAGATGTCAGGAGTTCGAATCTCCTAGGCTCCACTTGATTGAACCCCTCCAACCTGCGGAAACGTGGTTGGAGGGGTTCTTTTGCGTTCCGCCGCCGCTGCACCAGGCACACTTCATACATAAACAGTCGAGCCACAAAGGACTCAGGCATGATCACGTTGACGAAGGAAGACGGCCCGGCGGACCTGGGCGGAGTGACCCACCTGTCCATCGGAGCGTCCTGGGACCCGACCGTCGGGAGCAGCGGCGGTCTGATGGGGAAGATCCGGCAGAAGGCCGGTACGGACCTCGACCTGATCGCCATCGCGCTGCAGGGCGGCGACCCGGTGCGGCTGGCCGGTCTGGACTCCCTGGACCCGCTGGGCAACGGCTCGCTGGTGCACAGCGGGGACAACCAGACCGGGCACGGTGACGGCGACGACGAGACGGTGACCGTCGAGTTCGCCAGGATCCCTTCGAACATCACGTCGATCGTCTTCATCGCGGCGGCCTACAAGAAGCGCAGCTCGTTCAGCAACGCGCGCAACATCAGCTTCAAGGTGTACGACGCGACGGGCGGCAGCTCGCAGCAGGTCGCCGACATCTGGCCGAGCATGCTCACCCAGGACAACGGCGTCGCCGTCGCCAAGGCGATTCGCGAGGGCGCGGGCTGGAAGCTCCAGGTGATCAACGAGACCGGGAAGATCAAGCAGGGCGACGAGCACGCCCTGATGCGGTTCGCCGTCAGCCGGTAGGTGTAGCCGGACACACGCGAGCGCGGCCGCGGAAACCGTTGAGCGGTTTCCGCGGCCGCGCTCGTTCTGCCGTTCTGCCGGCCTGTCGGCCGGCCCGGGTCAGGGCCGGTCGTCGAGGCCCGGGACGTCCCCGTCGCCCGATTCGGCCTCGGCCTGCTTGGCCTTGACCTCCGGGTCGAGGTCGGCCCGCGGGCTGCCGTCGACCGAGCTGAGCGGCGAGCGCTCGTCGCCCACCTCGGTGGCGACGGGCGGCTCGACCAGCCAGTCCGGGTTGGCCTGCTTGTCCCACCAGCGCCAGGCGGCATAGGCGCCGCCCGCCAGGACGCCCAGCACCAGGAACCCCTTCGCGGCCCGGCCGACCTTGGCCCGTCGCTGGTGCTTCCGGGCCAGCTTCTGGATCTCCTTGGCCGTCACCTGGGTGCGCAGCGCCGCCAGGGCGGCCGCGCTGCGGGCGGACGCCTGCTCGGCGACGGGCAGGGCCACCGCGCGGGCGTGCTCGACGCGGGGTGCGGTGTAGTCGGCGGCGCTCCGCGCGGCCTTCCGGGTCGAGACCGCGGCGCGGTGCGCGGCCTCGTCGACCCGGGGCGGCACGTGCGTACGGGCCTGTTCGATGCGCGGTGCGAGATGGGACGCGTACTGGACACGGGCCTGCTGGGCCGCCTTCGTCACCTTCGGTGCGAGCCGTACGCGCGCCTCGTGCGCGTAGTGGGCCGCCTGCTCCTTGGCCGTGTCGGCGTAGGGCGCCACCACTTCCGCGGCGTGCTGCGCGCTGTCCTTCGCCGAGTCGGTTGCGGCGCGCACGCTGTCGATGCGGGTCACGAGATCCTCCTCCTTGGTGGCGGGTAGGTACTCCGCCTGTCCGCCCAGTTCAAAATCATGCCTGTTGGGTCCATGCCCGGCATGCGGGACGGGCATCCGGGTCATGATCGTCATTTGCGGTCAAAACGGTTCAAGTGAAGTGTGCCGACGACAATGCCATGGTTCGGTGGTGAACGCGCCGGTTCGCCCGGCATCCGGCCGTACGTTTCCCGGTCCGTGGGAGGATCGCCGGACGTCAGCGAAGGTTTTGACGGCAGGCGAGGGAAGAGGAAGGCAGATCGTGGCCGAGCAGCTTTACGCCACTTTGAAGACCAATCGGGGCGACATCGAGATCCGGCTGCTGCCGTTCCACGCCCCCAAGACGGTGAAGAACTTCGTGGAACTGGCCACCGGGCAGCGCGAGTGGACCCACCCCGAGACCGGCGAGAAGACCACGGCCCCGCTGTACGACGGCACCGTCTTCCACCGCGTCATCAGCGGTTTCATGATCCAGGGCGGCGATCCGCTGGGCAACGGCACCGGCGGCCCCGGCTACAAGTTCGCCGACGAGTTCCACCCGGAGCTGGCCTTCACCAAGCCGTATCTGCTGGCCATGGCCAACGCGGGTCCGGGCACCAACGGTTCGCAGTTCTTCCTGACCGTCTCGCCTACCGCCTGGCTGACCGGCAAGCACACCATCTTCGGCGAGGTGGCCGACGACGCGGGCCGCAAGGTCGTCGACGCCATCGCGGTCACCCCGACCAACCCGCGCACCGACCGCCCGCTCCAGGACGTGGTCATCGAGTCCGTGGTCGTCGAGACCCGCTGACGGCCCGCACACACCGGCCCTGCGGGAATCCCTGTGGCGATCCTTGTGGGAACCAACCGCCCTGCCCGTCCGTAGTGATACATAGCGGACGAGCGGGGCGGTTCTGTCCGTGCCGCCGCCCGAGCGATGGGGACCGAGGACCGAGGATCGAGGACCGAGAGGCAGGCCAGGACCGATGGACCAGCAGCCGCCGGGAGACCGTGCCGCCGCGGGAAGCGGTGTGCCGACGCCGACCTGCTACCGCCATCCCGACCGCGAGACCGGCATCAGCTGTACGCGCTGCGAGCGGCCGGTCTGCCCCGAGTGCATGGTCAGCGCCTCGGTCGGCTTCCAGTGCCCCGACTGCGTACGCCAGGGCTCGGGCACCGGGCACCATCCGGCGGCCAGTCGGCCGCGCACGCTGGCGGGCAGCTCGGTGGCCGCCGATCCCCGCCTGGTCACCAAGATCCTGCTCGGCATCAATCTGGCCGTCTTCCTCCTGGTAACCGTCCGCCCCGGGCTGGTGGGCGACCTGACGCTGCTCGGCCGGGCATGGGACCCGAGCCCGCCGCCGGGCTCCATCGAAGGCGTCGCCGAGGGCCAGTGGTACCGCCTGGTCACCTCGATGTTCCTGCACCAGGAAGTGGTGCACCTCGGGTTCAACATGCTGGGGCTCTGGTGGCTCGGCGGACAGCTGGAGGCGGCGCTCGGCCGGGCCCGCTATCTCGCCCTCTACCTGCTGTCCGGGTTCGCCGGCAGCGCGCTGACCTATCTGCTCGCCGCGCAGAACTCGCCCTCGCTGGGTGCGTCCGGCGCGGTCTACGGCCTCTTCGGCGCGACCGCCGTTCTGATGCGCCGGATGAACTACGACATGCGCCCGGTGCTCGTGCTGCTGGCGCTGAACCTGGTCTTCACCTTCACCTGGGGCGGTATCGCCTGGCAGGCGCACGTCGGCGGTCTTGTCGCGGGCGTCGCCATCGCCGTCGGCATGGTCCACGCCCCGCGCGAGCGGCGTACGGCGGTGCAGACCGGCACCTGTGCCCTCGTCCTGCTGGTGTCCCTCGGGATCGTCGTCGCCCGGACGATGGCGCTCACCTGAGCGGAAGGGGCGGCTAGGAGGGGTCTCCACCCCCAGGCTGACCGAAGTTGTCCACAGTCTGCGCGGATTCTTGTGCATGGCAAGAGGAACAGATGTGCCCCTCGTCGCTGAGCTGGGTTTTTCCGCCCGTACAACGGGGTGCAGCCCCCCTCGGTGAGGGAGGCTGCAGTCACACCGGCGTCAACTTGAGTGGAAGTTATCCACAGATCGTCTGACCTTTTCCCCCGGCTGTGGATAACTCTGTGGGTAACTCAGGGCAAGGCTTGCGCGGGAGGGTGCCGACAGGCTACGGGCGCGCGTACGGGCCCAGGGGGCGACGGAGCGGAAGGGGTTCCGCTACTTCCACTGGGTCGACACGGCGAAGCCGCCGGCGATGAAGCCGAAACCGACCACGATGTTCCAGTTGCCCAGGGCGTCGACCGGCAGATCGCCTTCGGTCACGTAGAACACCACGATCCAGGCCAGCCCGATGAGGAACAGGGCCAGCATCACCGGAGCGACCCAGCTGCGGTTGGTCAGCTTGATGGCCGTTGCCTGCTTCGCCGGGGGCGGCGTGAAGTCGGCCTTCTTGCGGATACGTGACTTCGGCACGAGGGACTCTCCTGTCGATGCGCTGCGTGACCGCGCAGGGATCTGTGGCGGGCGCCGGGGGCGGGTGCCAGGGGATGCCAGGGGGAATGCTGCCTCCCCCGAGCGTCCGTTAGCGTAGTGCTTCCCTGGCGCCTGATGAGATAAGGGTACGTTGAGCAATTCTGCCGACTCCCCCGAAGGCCCGGCCCGGCGCACCTCCGTGTGGGCGGTCCGGGGGCTCACCGCTGCGGTTTTCGCCCTGGCCGGCCTCATCTTCGTCACCAGCGCCAACACGGCCAAGGGCACCAATCTGCGCAGTGACTCCTCGCTCCTCAAGCTCTCCGACCTGATCAGGGAGCGCAGCGAGAAGAACGCCGAGCTGAACGATTCGGCCGCGTCCGTGCGCGCGGAGATCGACGCCCTCGCCCAGCGCGACGACGGCTCCACCCGGGCCGAGGACGCCCGGCTGAAGGCCCTGGAGAAGGCGGCCGGCACGACGGAGATCACCGGCGACTCCGTCAGCGTGACCCTCAACGACGCGCCTCCCGACGCCACCGCCAATCCCGGCTACCCCGAGCCCCAGCCCAACGACCTGGTCATCCACCAGCAGGACCTGCAGGCCGTGGTGAACGCGCTGTGGCAGGGCGGGGCGCGCGGAATCCAGGTGATGGACCAGCGGCTGATCTCCACCAGCGCCGTCCGCTGCGTCGGCAACACCCTGATCCTCCAGGGCCGCGTCTACTCCCCGCCGTACAAGGTCACCGCGGTCGGCGACCCCGGAAAGCTCAAGCAGGCGCTCAACAGCTCCACCGCGATCCAGAACTACCTGCTCTATGTGAAGGCGTACGGGCTGGGCTGGAAAGTCGACGAGGACGAGGCGGTGACTCTTCCCGGGTACTCGGGCACAGTGGATCTCCACTACGCACAGCCTGTGGAGTGAGCCCTGGCCGAGCGCCAGTTGAGCCCCGGGGAGGCCGGTCCGGTGTCGGTGCGACTCGTCGTCAGGACCTTCAGCGAACTCTGCATCACCGTGGGCGCGCTGATCGTCCTCTTCGTCGTCTACTTCCTGTTCTGGACCGGTGTGAAAGCGGCCGACGCGGCCGAGGGCGAGATCGACACCCTCCGGAGCCAGTGGGCACGCGAACCCGCGGCCCCGGCCCCGCCGCCCGCTTCCGCCTCCGCGAAGCCCTCTGCCCCGTCCCCATCCCCGTACCGCGACGGAAAGCCCTTCGCGACGATGCACATCCCCCGCTTCGGCTCCGGCTGGGAGTGGCCCGTCCTGGAGAACACCGAGGTCAGGACCTTGCAGAAGGGGCTCGGGCACTACAGCGGAACCGCCCGACCCGGCGATACGGGCAACTTCGCGGTGGCCGGGCACCGGCGGACGTACGGCGACCCCTTCAAGGACTTCCCGAAGCTGCGCCCCGGGGACGCGGTCGTCGTCAACGACGGCACGACCTGGTTCACGTACCGCATCGCGAAGCAGCCCCACCGGACCGTGCCCACCGACACCGCCGTCGTCGACGCGGTGCCCCGCGGCTCCGGCTTCGAGGGCGCGGGCCGCTATCTGACCCTCACCACCTGCGAACCGGAATGGGGCAGCAGCCACCGGCTGATCGCCTGGGCGCATCTGGACGCGACACGGCCGGTGAGCGAGGGGAAGCCGCCGGAGCTCGCCGGCTGACCCGTGATGGTCCCCGGCCTGTGGTGGTCCGCGACTCGTGGTTTTCCCCAGCGGACCCACGCTTCAGCCGCGGCCCTCTAGTCTGGTGCGGGTACCGAATGGAGGGGTCAGCATGTACGGCTGGATCTGGCGGCATCTGCCGGGCAACGCATGGGTGCGCGGCATCATCGCGCTCGTGCTGGTTCTGGCGGTCGTCTACGCACTGTTCCAGTACGTGTTCCCGTGGGCGGAGCCGCTGCTCCCGTTCGGTGATGTGACCGTCGACGGCGCGAGCGCCGGTGGAGCAGGAGCCGGCCGGTGAGCGCACGCATCCTCGTCGTGGACAACTACGACAGTTTCGTCTTCAACCTCGTCCAGTATCTGTACCAGCTCGGCGCAGAGTGCGAGGTGCTGCGCAACGACGAGGTGACCCCCGCCCACGCCCAGGACGGCTTCGACGGCGTCCTGCTCTCGCCGGGCCCCGGTACGCCCGAGCAGGCCGGCGTCTGCGTCGAGATGGTGCGCCACTGCGCGGACACCGGCGTTCCGGTCTTCGGCGTCTGCCTGGGGATGCAGTCGATGGCGGTGGCGTACGGCGGTGTCGTCGACCGGGCCCCCGAACTCCTGCACGGCAAGACCTCCCCCGTGACCCACGAGGGCCAGGGCGTCTTCGCCGGGCTGCCGTCCCCCTTCACCGCGACGCGCTACCACTCGCTCGCCGCCGAACCCGGCGAGCTGCCCCCCGAGCTGGAGGTCACCGCCCGCACGGCGGACGGCATCATCATGGGGCTTCGCCACCGCGACCGGGCGGTGGAGGGCGTGCAGTTCCACCCCGAGTCGGTGCTCACCGAACACGGCCACCTGATGCTCGCCAACTGGCTGGAGCAGTGCGGAGACCAGGGGGCCGTCGCGCGCTCGGCGGGGCTCGCGCCGGTGGTGGGCAAGGCCGCCGCGTGACCGCAGGCCGCCCCGGGCACGCCGCCGGACCGGAAGGCCCCGACGCGCACGGGGCGTACGGGACCGACGGGGCGTTCGTGGCGGCGGTGGACGGCCTCGCGGATCCGCTGAACGATCCGCTGCCCGGCGGGCACACGTCGCCGTGGTTCCGGTCGGACACGGTCCCGGCGGCGGAACCCGCGGCGCACTCCTCGTACGAGACCGGGTACGCGGCCCACCAAAGCCTCCACCAAGCGCCTCAGCAGGCCCAGGGAGCCCCGAACGAGTGGTACGACCCCGCCGGGTACCAACGCGACTGGTACGGGCCTCAGGAGCCGTCGGCGCGCATGGCCCCGGCGGACTCGGTGTCCCCGGTGGCTCCGGCCGAGGAGCCGGCTCCGGCCCCGGTTCCGGACCCACCGGGCCCGCACGCCGAAGCGCGCACGGAAGTGCTCGCCCGCATACCGTCGGAGACGGAGTCCGACCCCGCGCCTGATCCGCAGTCGGCCTCCGCTCCTTCGCCTCCTGCCCCCGGCGGGCGGGCCGAGCGGCGGCGGGCGGCCAAGGGGCGCGGGCGTCGGCGCCCGGGGGCGCCCCCGGAGCAGAAGGCCACCCCGGCCGCCGCGCCGATGTCCCGGGTGGAGGCCCGGCGCGCGGCGCGGGCGGCGAAGGACAGCCCCGCGGTCATCGCCAGCCGGGCGGTCGGCGAGGTGTTCATCACGCTGGGCGTCCTGATGCTGCTGTTCGTCACCTACCAGCTGTGGTGGACCAACATCCGGGCCGACCGGATCGCCGGCAAGGAGACGAACCGGATCCAGGACGCATGGGCCAACGGGGACCGGAAACCAGGGGTGTTCGCGCCCGGTGAGGGCTTCGCGATCATGCACATCCCCAAGCTGGACGTCGTCGCCCCGATCGCCGAGGGCATCGACAAGGAGAAGGTCCTCGACCGGGGGATGATCGGCCACTACGGCGAGGGCAAGCTCAAGACGGCGATGCCCTCCGACGAGCAGGGCAACTTCTCCGTGGCGGGTCACCGCAACACCCATGGCGAACCGTTCCGCTACATCAACAAGCTGAAGCGCGGCGACCCGATCGTGGTCGAGACCCGGGACGCGTACTACACGTACGAGATGGCCAACATCCTCCCGCAGACCTCGCCGTCCAACATCTCGGTGATCGAGCCGATCCCGGTCGGTTCCGGGTTCACGAAGCCGGGCAGGTACCTCACGCTGACGACCTGTACGCCGGAATTCACGAGTACCTACCGGCTGATCGTCTGGGGCAAGATGGTCGACGAACGGCCACGCAGCGAGGGAAAGCCCGACGCGCTCGTCGGCTGAACATCCTCACGACAGGGACGGTGCGGTGGCAGCGAGGACCGAGCACGACGAGCGGACCGACACGTCCGCGTCCCCGCCCCCGGCACGCCGCCGCGTCCGCCACCCCGTGGCGACGGCCGTCAGCGTCTTCGGCGAACTGCTCATCACCGCGGGCCTGGTGCTCGCGCTGTTCGTCGTCTACTCCCTGTGGTGGACCAACGTGCTCGCCGACCGTGAGGCCGACCGGCAGGGCGACACGGTCCGCAGCAAATGGGCGGACGGGCCGGGCGCCCTCGACACCAAGGACGGCATCGGCTTCCTGCACGTGCCCGCCATGAAGAACGGCGAGGTGCTGGTCAAGAAGGGCACCGACCCCAAGACCCTCAACAACGGCATCGCGGGCTACTACACCGACCCCGTCGAGTCGGCCCTCCCCTGGGACGACGAGGGCAACTTCACGCTGGCCGCGCACCGCGACGGGCACGGCGCGAAGTTCCACAACATCCACAAGCTGAAGAACGGCGATCCGGTCGTCTTCGAGACCAAGGACACCTGGTACGTCTACAAGGTCTACAAGACGCTCCCCGAGACCTCGAAGTTCAACGTCGACGTGATCCAGCCGGTCCCGGAGGAGTCGGGCGTCAAGGAGCCCGGCCGCTACATCACGCTGACGACCTGCACCCCGGTCTACACCTCGAAGTACCGGTACATCGTGTGGGGCGAGCTGGAGCGTACGGAGAAGGTCGACAAGGACCGCACGATCCCGGCCGAGCTGCGCTGAGCCCTCGCCGCGCCTCCCCCGCACATGGAAAGGGCCCCGGTCGCCGAGCTTGGGTGACCGGGGCCCTTCCCGTACTGCCGGTGGGGGGACGGCGGTTCAGTCGTCGCCCATGCCTCCGATGAAGCCCCCGCCGTTCCCGCCGTTCCCGCCGCCCTCGATGGTCACGAGGGTGACGGTGCTGCCCTTGTCCGCCTGGGTGGTCGGTGCCGGGCTGCTGGTGATCACCCGGGCGTTCGGCTTGTCGACCGAGTTGGGAGCGAGCTGAACCACGAACCCGAGCGCTTCGAGCTGGGCCTTCGCGTCCTGGTACGACTTGCCGCCGATGTCACCGGGGATCTGGACCTGCTCCGGCTGGGCCGGGCCCTTGGAGACCTTGAGGACGATCTGCACGTCCTTGCCCTGCTTGCTCGGGCCCGTGGGGGTCTGCTCGATGACCTCACCGGCCGGCTTGTCCGAGTCCACGTCGGTCCGCGAGACGTTGGTGAACCCGATGCCGCGAAGCTGCTGCTCCGCCGCCTCGAACGTGCGGGTCCGCATGTCGGGCAGGTCGAGCGTGGCCTGGACGGCCAGGGTGATGGTGACCTCGGACTCCTCGTCGGCCTTCTGGCCGCCCTTGGGGTCCTGCTTGATCACCGTCCCCTCGGGCTCGTCGGACTCCTCCGTGGTGACGTTGACCGTGAAGCCGTCGCCTTCCAGGACTTCGCGGGCGCCGTCCTCGGACTTCTCCAGGACGTTGGGGACCTCGATCTGCGGCGCTCCGGACGAGACGACGACCGTGACCGTGCCGTCCTTGTCCATCATCGCGTCGGGCGACGGATCCTGGGAGCAGATCTGGCCCTTCTCCTGCTGCTCGCACGGCTCTTCGGCGCCCTTGGTCACGGTGACGCCGGTTCTGGACGCGAGCGTCTGTGCTTCCTCAAGCGTGGAGCCCACCAGGTTCGGGGCCTTGACCTGGTTGTCACCCCCGTTGTCGGAGAAGATCACCCGGCCGATCAGGATCGCGCCGATGAGCACCAGGATGCCCGCGACGACCAGCAGGATCGTCGAGGTGTTGCTCTTCTTCTGCCGGCCCCGGCGGCCCTGGCGGTCGTCGTAGCCGTAGCCGCCGTCTTCCGGGTTGACCGGCGGCAGCATCGAGGTCTGCGCGTTGTTCGGGTCGGCCGGGCGCAGGGCGGTGGTGGGCTGGTCGGGGTTGTAGCCGTCGTAGCCCCCGTACCCGGCGGCGCCCATCGCCGCCGTGGCCGCGACCGGCTGGCCGTCGAGGCAGGCCTCGATGTCGGCGCGCATCTCGTCGGCGGACTGGTAGCGGTAGTCCGGGTCCTTGGTGAGCGCCTTCAACACGATCGCGTCCATCTCGGGCGTGATCTCGGGGTCGAAGTTGCTCGGCGGCTGCGGCTCCTCGCGGACATGCTGGTAGGCCACCGCGACGGGCGAGTCCCCGACGAACGGGGGCCGCACCGCGAGCAGCTCGTAGAGCAGACAGCCGGTGGAGTACAGGTCGGAGCGGGCGTCGACCTGCTCGCCCTTGGCCTGCTCCGGGGAGAGGTACTGGGCGGTGCCGATGACCGCGGCGGTCTGCGTCATCGTCATTCCGGAGTCGCCCATGGCGCGGGCGATGCCGAAGTCCATGACCTTGACCTGGCCGGTGCGCGTCAGCATGACGTTCGCCGGCTTGATGTCGCGGTGGACGATCTGGGCGCGGTGCGAGTACTCCAGGGCCTGGAGGATGCCGACCGTCATCTCCAGCGTGCGCTCGGGGAGCAGTCTGCGACCGGAGTGCAGCAGTTCCCGCAACGTCGACCCGTCGACGTACTCCATCACGATGTACGGGATGGAGACCCCGTCGACGTAGTCCTCGCCGGTGTCGTACACGGCGACGATCGCGGGGTGGTTGAGCGAGGCGGCCGACTGGGCCTCTCGGCGGAACCGGGCCTGGAACGACGGGTCACGGGCCAGATCGGCCCGGAGCGTCTTCACAGCTACGGTGCGGCCGAGCCGGGTGTCGTGGGCGAGGTAGACCTCGGCCATGCCACCACGGCCGAGCACCGAGCCCAGCTCGTACCGGCCGCCGAGGCGACGCGGCTCTTCCATAACTGTTCCAGCCCTCTCCGTCAGTCCCGACCGCACCCGTGTGTGGTCCGCGGCGGTGCGCTGTTCGCGCATACGCTACCGGGCACGGGTTACGTGCTCAGCCCGCACCCGTCAGCCGATATCCGACCGGTATGCGATGTCCGGTATGACGGGCGACAGCCGTGACAGGTCTCACTTCTTGCTGTCGATGACCGCCTTCATCACGTCGCGCGCGATGGGGGCGGCCAGGCCGCCACCGGAGATGTCGTCCCGGTTGGCGTTGCCGTCCTCGACCACGACGGCGACGGCGACCGGGGAGCCGTTGTCGGTCTTCGCGTACGAGATGAACCAGGCGTACGGCTTCTCGCTGTTGTTCAGACCGTGCTGGGCGGTACCGGTCTTGCCGCCCACTGTGACGCCGGGGATCTGCGCGTTGGTTCCCGTGCCGTCCTTGACCACGGTCTCCATCATCTGCTGGACCTTCTGGGCGTTCTCACCGGAGAGCGCGCGGCTGAGTTCCTCGGGCTCGTGGGTGTAGACCGGGTCCAGGTTGGGCGCCTGGCGCTCGGCGACCATGTACGGCTGCATCAGCTTGCCGTCGTTGGCGATCGCGGAGGCCACCATGGCCATCTGGAGCGGGGTGGTCCGGTTCGATGCCTGACCGATGCCGGCCATGGCGTTCTGCGGCTTGTTGTCCTCGGGGTAGATGCTGGCGTCGGCGCGGACGGGCGTGAAGACTTCCTTGTTGAAGCCGAACTTGTCCGTCTGCTCGATCATCTTCTGGTTGCCGAGGTCGTCGCTCATCTTCCCGAAGACGGTGTTGCACGACCAGCGCAGGGCCTCCCGCAGCGAGGCGTCCTTGCAGGGGATGTTGCCCTCGTTCTTGAGCTCCGTGGTGGACTGCGGAAGCGTCCAGGGAAGCGGCGATTCCGTCTTGGCGTCGATGTCGTCGTACAGCCCGTTCTCCAGGGCGGCGGCGGCGGTGACGACCTTGAAGGTGGAGCCCGGGGGGTAGGTCTCGCGCAATGCCCGGTTGAGCATCGGCTTGTCCTTGTCCTTCAGGAGCTTCTGCCGGTTGTCCGAGTCCTTCATGGAGTTCCCGGCGAAGACCGAGGGGTCGTAGGACGGGGTGCTCGCGAGGGCGAGGATGGCGCCGCTCTTGGGGTCGAGGGCGACCACCGCGCCCTTCTTGTCGCCGAGCCCCTTGAAGGCGGCCTTCTGGGCGTCGCCGTTCAGCGTGGTGACGATGTTGCCGCCGCGCTTCTTCTCGCCGGTGAACATCGACAGCGTCCGGTCGAAGAACAGCTGGTCGTCGTTGCCGGTGAGGATGCCGTCTTCCAGGTTCTCCAGCTGCGAGGAGTCGAAGGCCTGGGACGAATAGCCGGTCACCGGGGCCCACAGGGGGCCGTTCTTCCAGACCCGCTTGTACTTGAAGTCGCTGTCCTCGGTCTCGGCGGAGCCGGTGATCGCCTTGCCGTCGACGATGATGTCGCCGCGTTCGTGGGCGTACCGCTCGATCTCGACGCGGCGGTTGTACTTGTGGCTGTTCAGTTCGTCGGCACGGACGTACTGGAGCCAGTTGTCCCGGATGAGGAGCGAGAGGACGAGGATGCCGCAGAAGATCGCGATCCGGCGCAGCGGCTTGTTCACGGTCGGACCACCTGGGTCATCTCGGCGTCGGGCGACGGTGAGGGGGCCGGAGCCGGGCGGCGGGCGGTGTCGCTGATCCTGATCAGAATGGCGATCAGCGCCCAGTTGGCGAGAACGGAGGAACCACCCGCGGCCAGGAACGGCATCGTCATACCGGTGAGCGGGATGAGACCCATCACACCGCCGGCGACGACGAACACCTGGATGGCGAACGAGCCGGAGAGCCCGATCGCGAGCAGCTTGCCGAACGGGTCACGGGCCGCCAGAGCGGTGCGTACGCCGCGCTCGACGATCAGGCCGTAGATGAGAAGCACGGCCATCATCCCGGCGAGCCCGAGCTCCTCGCCGACCGTGGCGAGGATGAAGTCGGAGTTGGCGGCGAAGCCGATCAGGTCGGAGTTGCCCTGTCCGAGCCCGGTCCCGAGCGTGCCTCCGGAGCCGAAGGCCATCAGGGACTTCGCCATCTGCTCGCTCGCGTCCACCTTGCCCCAGCCCGCGAAGGGGTCGAGCCAGGCGGTGACGCGCTGCTGGACGTGCGGTTCGAACGTGGCGACGCTGACCGCGCCGACTGCCGACATCAGCAGACCGAAGACGATCCAGCTGGTGCGCTCGGTCGCCACGTAGAGCATGACGACGAACATGCCGAAGAAGAGCAGTGAGGTGCCGAGGTCGGTCTCGAAGACGAGGATCAGGATCGACATCGCCCAGATGGCGAGGATCGGGCCGAGGTCCCGTCCGCGGGGCAGGTACAGGCCCATGAAGCGGCGGCTGGCCAGGGCCAGCGCGTCCCGCTTGACCATCAGGTAGCCCGAGAAGAACACGGTGATGATGATCTTGGCGAACTCGCCGGGCTGGAGCGTTCCGAAGCCCGGGATCTTGATCCAGATCTTGGCGCCGTTCACGGCGGGGAAGAACATCGGCAGGATCAGCAGGAACAGCGCCACGACCATGGAGATGTACGTGTAGCGCTGCAGGATGCGGTGGTCCTTCAGGATGGCCAGGACCGCGACCAGCGTGGCCACGCCGATGGCGGAGAACAGCAGCTGCTTCGAGGCGGCCGGGGCGAAGGTGGTCAGAGCCTGGAAGCGTTCCGACTGGTCCAGGCGCCAGATCAGCGCCAGGCCCAGGCCGTTGAGCAGGGTCGCCAGCGGCAGCAGCAGCGGATCGGCGTACTTGGCGAACCGGCGCACCACGAGGTGCGCGACCCCGCCGAGCAGGGCGAGCCCCGCTCCGTAGCCGAGCATCCCGGAGGGCAGTTCGCCGTTGAGGGCGAGGCCCACGTTGGCGTAGGCGAACACCGAGATGGCGACGGCGAAGACGACGAGTACCAGCTCGGTGTTGCGGCGGCTCGGTGCGTCGATCGCGCCGATGGTGGTCGTGTTGGTGACAACGCTCATGGTGCTGAAGGCCCCCTACGGCTTACTGCTTACCGCACTGCGGGACCAGCTTCTTCTCTTCCTCCGAGAGGCTGGGGCCGGGAGTGGGAGCGGTGGTCGGCTTGGTCCCCTTGGCGGAGGACGTGGCGGAAGTCCTGGTGGCGGGGGCCCCGGCGGTGCCGCCGGCCTCGCCCTCGCCCGTACGGGCCCGGGTCTCGGCCTCGGCCGCGCGGCGCTGCGCGTCCTTCTTGCAGGCGGAGGCCTGGGCGGCCAGCTCCGCGATCTTCTCGCGGGCGTCGGTGATGTTGCCCTCGGCGATCGTCGACTCGACCTGCTTGCGCTGGTACGGCGGCAGGTACTTGAGCTCGATCTCGGGGTGGTTCTTCTCGACCTTCGAGAGCGAGACCCAGGCGAGGTCCTGGCTGATGCCCTGGAACAGCGCGACGTTCTCGTCCTTCGCGCCGACGTAGTACTGCGTCTGCGTCCAGCGGTAGCCGCCGTACAGACCGCCGCCGATCACGGCAAGCGCCAGCACGATGTAGACGGAACGCTTCAGCCATTTACGGCCGCCGCGCGGTTTGACGAAGTCGTCGTCCGCATAGGAGTCGTAGGAGCCGTCCGGCATGCCGCCGTAGCCGGTGTCGCCGCTGCCGGGCGGGCCGAAGCCGCCGGAGGGCGGGGGCACGGGACGGCCGAGGCCCGCCGCGCGTCCGGCGGGCGTCTGCATGGCCCCGCCGTCGCCCAGCTGGGCCTGGTTCTCCGCGACCGCGCCGACGACGACCGGGGTGTCGTTGAGCTGCCCGGCCAGGGTGTCGTTGTTGTCGACGTCCAGCACGTCGGCGACGATGCAGGTGATGTTGTCGGGGCCGCCGCCGCGCAGGGCGAGCTGGATCAGCTCCTGGATGGTCTCCTGCGGGCCCTGGTAGCTGGCGAGGGTCTCTTCCATCGTCTGGTGCGAGACCACGCCGGAGAGGCCGTCGGAGCAGATCAGATAGCGGTCGCCGGCCCGGACCTCGCGGATGGAGAGGTCCGGCTCGACATGGTCGCCGCTGCCCAGCGCCCGCATCAGCAGGGAGCGCTGCGGGTGGGTGGTGGCCTCTTCCTCGGTGATCCGGCCCTCGTCGACGAGGCGCTGCACCCAGGTGTGGTCCTGGGTGATCTGCGTCAGGACGCCGTCGCGCAGCAGATACGCGCGGGAGTCGCCGACGTGCACCAGGCCGAGGCGCTGACCGGTCCAGAGCAGGGCGGTGAGCGTGGTGCCCATGCCCTCCAGCTGGGGGTCCTCCTCGACCATGACGCGCAGCTGGTCGTTCGCCTGCTGCACGGCCGAGCCGAGCGAGGTCAGGAGATCGGATCCCGGGACGTCGTCGTCGAGCGGGACGAGCGTGGAGATCACCTCGGAGCTGGCGACCTCACCGGCCGCCTGACCGCCCATGCCGTCGGCGATGGCGAGGAGCCGGGGACCGGCGTAGCCGGAGTCCTCGTTGCCCTCCCGGATCATGCCCTTGTGCGACCCGGCGGCGAAGCGCAGCGACAGACTCATGCGCACCTCGCCCGTCGGCTCGGGGTACAGCCTGTCTCGAGCCACACTGCCCACCCTCCGGTCGGGAACCGGGCAGCGTCCACGGTCGGGACCGCCGCGGCTCGCTCGCTCCGCTCGCTCATTGTCGTACTACTTCCGCAGCTCGATGACGGTCTTGCCGATACGGATCGGCGCGCCCAGCGGAACTGGTGTCGGGGTGGTGAGCCGGGTCCGTTCCAGATACGTGCCGTTGGTGGACCCGAGATCCTCGACGATCCACTGGCCGTCACGGTCCGGGTAGATCCTGGCATGCCTACTGGACGCGTAGTCGTCGTCCAGCACGATCGTTGAATCGTGCGCCCGGCCCAGAGTGATGGTCTGGCCCTGGAGCGCGACCGTGGTGCCCGTGAGCGAGCCTTCGGACACGACCAGCTTGGTCGGCGCCCCGCGGCGCTGCCGGCCCGGCTGCTGACGCTGCTGGGGCGGCGCCGCTTGTTGTTGTTGGCGGCCCTGCTGGGGGCGCGTGTCGGCGGCAGTGCGGCGTGAGCCGCGCTGCGTGACGCGCGTTCCGAACAGGTCGCTGCGGATGACCTGTACGGCCACGATGACGAACAGCCACAGAACAGCCAGGAAACCTAGCCGCATGACCGTCAGGGTCAGCTCTGACATTGCCCCCGCTTCACCCTTCGGCTTGCCGGTAAACGATGGTGGTGCTGCCCACGACGATCCGCGAGCCGTCGCGGAGCGTAGCGCGGGTGGTGTGCTGCCCGTCCACCACGATGCCGTTGGTGGACCCGAGATCCTGGATCGTCGAGGGCGTTCCGGTCCGGATCTCACAGTGCCGGCGGGATACGCCGGGGTCGTCGATCCGCACGTCGGCGTCGGTGGATCGTCCCATCACCAACGTCGGGCGGGAAATCTGATGGCGGGTGCCGTTGATCTCGATCCAGCGTCGTGTCCGGGCGTCCGGCAGGGGGCCGGGCGCCGCCGACGGGCGCCGGTCGCTCGTGGGGGCCGAGGGCCGTCCGGCGCCGGGCGGCGGGGCTGCGGGCATCGGCGGAGCGGCGCTCGGGGGGTAGCCGTAGCCGCCGGGCGCCTGCGGGGCGCCGGGCCGGCCGGCCGGGGGCTGGTGGGAGTGCGCCGACGGGTCCTGCTGTGACGTACTCGACGCCAGTGTGCGGCTGCGGACCCGGTAGAGCCCGGTGTCGAGGTCGTCGGCCTTCTCCAGGTGGACCTTGATCGGGCCCATGAACGTGTACCGCTGCTGCTTGGCGTAGTCGCGCACCAGGCCGGAGAGCTCGTCGCCCAGCTGCCCCGAGTACGGGCTGAGCCGCTCGTAGTCGGGGGTGGAGAGCTCGACGATGAAGTCGTTGGGGACGACGGTCCGCTCGCGGTTCCAGATCGTCGCGTTGTTGTCGCACTCGCGCTGGAGGGCGCCGGCGATCTCGACAGGCTGCACCTCGGACTTGAAGACCTTGGCGAAGGTGCCGTTGACCAGCCCCTCGAGGCGCTGTTCGAAACGCTTCATGACCCCCATGGGGCACCTCCTCCGTTGTCATCGTCCCTGTACTGCTTACTGATCGTATCCACGCGTCGGGAAATCGGCTGGTTCCCCTTGTCTGGGCTGTGGATGAGTGTCACCCCTCACACGGATCGTAGAGGTGGCCTCCTCACAGTGTCCCGCACCCGGGACGCACTCAGGAGGAGTGGGGGGCGATGGTTCGGGGTTCCCGCTTCCCCTCCCGGAGCCGGCGAAACAACGGATGTGAATCCACCCTGTCCAGCGTGCTAATCTTCCGTTTGTCGCCAGGCGCTCACCCCCCAGGGTGAGAGTCTGAAAACACCACTCATGCGCGAGTGGCGGAACGGCAGACGCGCTGGCTTCAGGTGCCAGTGTCCTTCGGGACGTGGGGGTTCAAATCCCCCCTCGCGCACAACGGCAGGTGCTTGCAGCTGCTGAAGTTGAATCGGGAGAACCCCCGCTTCGGAGAGATCCGAAGCGGGGGTTCTTCGTTGTTGCGTGTTCTCGGCGGACCGGCGGGGTACGGACAGCGGGGTACGGACAGGCGGTCGGGAGAGGCCGCGGGGAGCGGTCCGAGGAGAGGGAACGGCGGCCGTCCGGAGGCGGTGATCCACCGGGTGTGGGCACGGTTTCCGGACAGACCGATGGCCGGTGCCACGGCGCACTTGCATACGCTGGCCGCAGAGGTTGGATCGACGGCGGCTCGGCGGCGAAGGGCTGAGCGCACAGAACGTCCCGGAGGCAGGAAATGGCGAAGCAGGCTCGCGCGGTCCAGACGTGGCGGTCGATCGTGGATGCCGCGGCGAGCGTCTTCGACGACTACGGCTACGAGCGTGCCGCCATCTCGGAGATTCTCCGCCGCGCCAAGGTCACCAAGGGGGCCCTGTACTTCCACTTCGCCTCCAAGGAGGCCATCGCGCAGGCGATCATGGACGAGCAGACCTCCACGGTCGAGTTCGAGCAGGAGGGGTCGCCGCTCCAGTCCCTGGTGGACGGGGGCCAGCAGTTCGCTTTCGCCCTGCGCCACAACGCGATGGCCCGGGCCGGCACCAGGCTCTCCATCGAGGGCGTCTTCCTCGGCGGACCGCATCCGTGGGGCGACTGGATCGACGCGACGGCCCGGATGCTGGAGCTGGGGCAGGAGCGCGGCGAGGTGTTCCCGCAGATTGACCCGATGGTGTCGGCCAAAATCATCGTTGCCTCGTTCACCGGTATCCAGCTGGTCTCGGAGGCCGACACCGGGCGGGCCGATCTGCGCGAGCAGGTCGCGGAGATGTGGCGCCACATCCTGCCGTCGATCGCTCACCCCGGTGTCATCGCCCACATCAAGCCCGAGGGCCGGGTCGATCTGGCGGCCCAGGCGCGTGAGAAGGCGGAGCGGGAGGAGCAGGAGGCGAGGGTTGCCGCGGAGGCCAAGGGGGCCGGCTCCGATCCCGCGACGGACACGGGCTCCAGGGCCGGCGGGGCGGGCCTGCGGGGCGGTGGATCCCCTCGCGGTGCGCGAGCCGGGCAGGCCGACGACGAGGGTGACGAGGAGCCTGCGGGCGCGGGGGTCGCGGCGGCCGGAGGGGCTGCCTGATCCGCGAGCGGACGTGCCATGTTTCACGCTCCATGTTTCACGTGAAACGTCCGATTGATCATGATGCGGCGGGGCCGCGGAGCTCGTAGAAGCTCCGCGGCCCCGCCGCTCTTCGGGGTCTGCGGTTCTCTCAGGCGGCGAGGCGGGTGGCGAGGGCCTTCGCCTTCGCCCGGGCGTCGTCGAGCGCCTGGGCGCGGGAGGCCTCGGCGAGCGGGATCAGCTCGGCCATCGACGGCTGTGAGTGGGCGAGGGTCAGCTCCGGAACGATGAAGTCCACCTCGGCGGAGAACATGCCCGCGAACACCTTCTCCAAGTAATTCTGGACAAATTCGAAGCCCTCGCGCGGGGTGCCCGGAGCGTAGGAACCGCCGCGGCTGGCGACGACGGTCACCGGGGTCCCGGCGACGGGGGAGTCGGGGCCCGCGTTGTGCCCGACGATGATCACCTGGTCCAGCCATGCCTTGAGGGTGGACGGGATCGTGAAGTTGTACATCGGGGCGCCGATCAGGACGGCGTCCGCCGCGGCCAGTTCGTCGGCCAGCTCGCGGCGCAGCGGGTCGTCGGCGCCCGCGGCGGTGGCGCCGGCGTCCAGGTGGGGCAGCGGATCGGCGGCGAGGTCGCGGTGGACGACGGTGCCGTCCGGGTGCTGCTCGCGCCAGGCCTCGACGAACGCCGCAGTGACGTCGCGGGAGGCGGAGCCCTGGGGGAAGACGGCGGAGTCGAGGTGCAGAAGCGTGGTCATGGGGATCTCCACAGAGAGGGGAAGGGGAGTGCGGGTGGGCCGACGAGACCTCACGGGCGACCGGAGGTAGCCATTACGTACGTAACTACTAATAGCATAGCTACTTATTTTTAGTAAGCTACCGACATCGGCGCAGTAGGCTGGAGGTATGGCGGATCACAGCGAAGAGGCCTGTCGGCGGGTCGATGGGGGGATCAGTCGGGTCTTCGAGTTGTTCGGCAAGCGCTGGACCGGCCCGATCGTCTCGGTGCTGATGCAGCGACCGGTGCACTTCGCCGAGTTGCGCAGGGCGATTCCCGGGATCAGTGAGCGCATGCTCTCGGACCGGCTGACCGAACTCGGTGCGGCGGGTCTGGTGATCCGCGAGGTCGACGAGGGGCCACCGCTGCGCGTCGCGTACCGGCTCACCGAGGCCGGTGCCGCCATGGAGCCCGCGCTCAAGGAGCTGGGGCAGTGGGCGGACACCTATCTGGCGCCGGAGACCGGCGGCGGCTGCTGATACAGGCCGCCGAATCGGCGGTACCGTCGTGCCCGGCCGCTGCTGGGCAGGGCTGCTGGCCGGGCGGGACAGCCGGGCAGCCGGAGAGCGTGTACGAGGGTGGGGGAGGCGACGCTCCATGGGCGTAACCGGGACGACGATGCCTGAACAGCGTGCCGAGGAGCCGGATCCGCGGATTCCTGTCGTGCCCGGGTTCGCCCGGCGCGGGGCGGCGACTTCACCGAAGGCGGCGGGCAAGGCGCTCCGTGACAGGGTGCCCCGGTCCTCACACGCCTCGCTGGTCCTGCCGCAGGGACGGCCGGACGCGGTGCGGGCCGTCGAGGAGTCGAACCGGGGCCGTGTGCCGGGTCTGACGCCGATACGGGTGGGCCGGATGGCGGCCACCCCCTTCGCCTTCCTGCGGGGTGCGGCCGGACTGATGGCCCACGACCTGATGGGCAGCCCGGTCACCGGCGTGGGCGCCCAGCTCTGCGGCGACGCGCACGCGGCCAACTTCGGCCTCTACGGCGATGCCCGGGGCAGCCTGGTCATCGATCTGAACGACTTCGACGAGACCGTCTTCGGGCCGTGGGAGTGGGACCTCAAGCGTCTCGCCACCTCCCTGGTGCTCGCGGGCCGGGCCGCCGGGGCCGACGAGGACACCTGCCGCCGGGGCGCGTACGACGCCGTCGGCGCCTACCGCCGCACGATGCGGCTGCTGGCCCGGCTGCCCGCCCTCGACGCCTGGAACGCGATCGCGGACGAGGAGCTGGTCTCGCACACGGACGCGCGCGACCTGGTCGGCACCCTGGAACGGGTCTCGGAGAAGGCCCGCAACAACACCAGCGCCCGTTTCGCCGCCCGCTCGACGGAGGAGTGCCCCGACGGCGGCCGGCGCTTCGTCGACGCCCGGCCCGTGCTGCGCCGGGTGCCGGACGCCGAGGCCGCGGTCGTGGCCGCCGGTCTCGGCGGCTATCTCTCCACCGTCTCCGAGGACCGGTTGCCGCTGCTGGCCCGGTACACGATCCACGATGTGGCGTTCCGGGTGGTCGGCACCGGCAGCGTGGGGACCCGGTCGTACGTGGTACTGCTGCTCGACCACCGGGGAGAGCCGCTGGTCCTCCAGGTGAAGGAGGCGCGCCCCTCGGTGCTCGCCCCCTATCTGCCCGCGGTCGGTTTCGACGTACCGGAGGTGGCGCACGAGGGCCGCCGGGTGGTGCTCGGACAGAAGCGGATGCAGGTCGTCAGCGACATCCTGCTCGGCTGGGCGGACGTCGACGGCCGGCAGTTCCAGGTCCGGCAGTTCCGGAACCGCAAGGGCAGCGTGGACCCCGCCGCGCTCGCCGCCGATCAGGTCGACGACTACGGGCGGATGACCGGCGCACTGCTTGCCCGGGCGCACGCCCACAGCGCCGACCCCCGCCTGCTCGCGGGCTACTGCGGCAAGAACGACGAGCTCGACGAGGCGGTGGCCGCCTTCGCGGTGACGTACGCCGACCGTACGGAAGCGGACCACGCCGAGCTGCTGCGGGGCATCAAGGCGGGCAGGCTGGCCGCCGAGTTCGGTGTGTGACCGCTCCGTTCCCGGCGTGCGCGTGAAGCGGTGGGTCCGGTCCGGGCCCACCGCGTGTGCCGTGCCGCCGGGCTGGGGCCATACGCTGGACGGGTGACCCACGAAGCCGCCGGGGTGCCGACCACCCGGAACGATGAAGACCGGCAGGACAACGTCCCGCAGGGCAACGACGACGTCCAGGACGTCCAGCAGGACGAGGCCGGGGACGCTTCCGGTCCCCAGGACGCCGACTCGCGCCCCGAGGCCCGGCTGGCCCGGGCGGTGCACGTCGCCGAGCAGGCCTTGATCGAGTTCGAGATCGCGGTGGAGACCTTCCGGGTGGAGGTCGAGAACTTCTCCCGGCTGCACCACCAGAAGCTCGGCCCGATGTACACGCGTCTCGACGAGCTGGACGCGCTCATCGCGGAGGCGCGGGCGGCGAAGACCGGGGATCCGGAGGACGAGCGCAAGGCGCGCGAGGCGCGGGCGGTCGTCATGCCCATGCCCGGGGTCGACGAGCTGTTCCACGACTGGATGGACACCGACGGTCTCTCCCCCGAGGCCGCGGCCATGCTCACCGAGCAGCCGGTCCGGCCGCCGAAGCGGGTCAGGCCGAGCGAGGAGGCCCGCAGGCTCTACCGGGAGCTGGCCCGCAAGGCGCACCCGGACCTCGCCCAGGACGAGGTGGAGCGGCAGCGCCGGGACGAGTTCATCGCCCGGGTGAACGCCGCCTACGGCCGCGGCGACGTCGAGCTGCTCAAGGAGCTCGTGGCGGAGTGGGAGGCCGGCCCGGTGCAGCCGCCGGCCCCGCTGAGCGAGAGCGAGGAGCTCTACGCCCGGCTGGAGTGGCTCAGCCGGCGCAAGGAGCTGCTGACGGTGCTCGCCAAGGAGCTGGAGGACGGCGCGATCGGCTCGATGCTGCGGATGGCCCCGGACGACCCGGACCAGCTGCTGGAGGACATCGCGGAGCAGCTGCTGGGCGAGGTGTCCCGGCGCGAGGCCGAGCTCGCGGAGATGACGCGGTAGGCGCAGTGGGCAGGGTTCGGCGGGCGGGGTGCAGTAGCGTTCCGGGTGACTCTTCCGTGAGTGGACGACTCTTCCGCGTATGTACGAGAGAAGGCATGACCCATGAATTTCGCCCCGCTGCCCTCGGTGGACGCCGCGGCGGTGCCGTCGGACGGCTTCGTCCTGGACGTCCGTGAGAACGACGAGTGGGCGGCCGGTCACGTCGAGGGTGCGCTGCACATTCCGATGAGCGACTTCGTGGGCCGGTTCGGCGAGCTGACCGAGGCGGCCGAGGACGGTCGGCGCGTGCATGTGATGTGCCGGGTGGGCGGCCGGTCGGCCCAGGTCACCCAGTACCTGGTCCAGCAGGGCATCGACGCGGTGAACATCGACGGCGGCATGCAGGCCTGGGACGGCGCGGGTCGTCCGATGGTCACGGACAACGGGACGCCCGCCTTCGTCCTCTGAGCCCGTCCGGTCCGCCCGGTCGGTGTCAGCCGAGCGGGCGGGCGGCCAGCAGGTCTCCCAGCGCCTCCTCGTGAGCCGCTGCCGGGCCGAGCGAGAGCTCGATCTGCTTCGCCCACGCGTGGTAGCGGTGCAGCGGGTAGTCGGTGTCCGCGCCGAAGCCGCCGTGCAGATGCTGGGCGGTCTGCACGACACGGCGCACACCGTCGGAGGCCCAGATCTTCGCCACGGCGACATCTCCCGCCGTCGGGAGCGGACCCCCGGCGTCGGTGGAGATCCGCCAGGCGGCCTGCCAAAGGGTCGCCTCCATCGCCCGTAGATCGATGTACCGGTCGGCGGCCTGGACCGCCACCGCCTGGAACGTCGCGACCGGAAACCCGAACTGCTCGCGCTTACCGGTGTATTCGGCCGTCATCGCGAGCACCCGCTCGCCCAGCCCGAGCGCCAGCGCACACGTCCCCGTGGTCAGCAGGGACCGCAGCCAGTCCCAGCAGCCGGCCGCGTCGATCAGCTCGCGCGCTTCCACGCGCACGGCGTCGAGCCGGACCTCGGCCAGGCGTTCACCGCTGGTGGAGACCTGGTCCGCCAAGGTGACGCCGTCGCGGGTACGGGGCACGAGGGCGAGGACCGGTCGGCCCCCGGCGGTGTGTGCGGGGACGGCGATCCAGTCGGCCGCCTGGGCCCACGGAACCGCGGACTGGACCCCGTCGAGCACCCAGCCGGAGCCCCCGGGCGATTCGTCGGTCTCCCCGTCGCCCACCCCGTACGGCCGTGCGGAGACGGCGAGTTCGGCCGGATCGTGGCCGCTGCGGCCGTTGGCGCCGACGGTCAGGATCAGTTCGCCCCGGCCGGCCCGGGGCAGCAGCTCCGCGGCGAAGGTGCGAGCGCCGTACCGCTGGATGGCCATTGCCACCGCACAGCTCTCCAGTAACGGGACTCTGGCCAGCACCTTGGCCGACTCCCGCAGGACCAGGCAGAGCGCGATCGGGTCCAGACCCCCGCCCCCGTGGTCCGGCGACAGCGTGAGCCCGAGCAGATCCGTGCGCGCCAGCTCGTGCCACAGCTGCCGGTCGATGTCCTCCGCCACGGCGCCCGGAGTCAGGGCGGGGCTGGGTGCGCGGTCGGGTGCGACATCCGAGAAGACGGCCCTGGCCGCCTCGACGGCCGCCTGCTGTTCCTCGGTGAAGGTGAAGTCCACTGTCCCAGCCTCTCGTTGACCTGAGCTAGCTGACGGGTCGTCAAGATAGAACAGGTTCTACGGGATGGGAAGGGAACAGTGCGGCGGTCCGCCGGGGCCTCAGCGGTCGAAGTCCAGCTCCACCTCCGGGGTGAGCGGATGCGACTGGCAGGCCAGCACGAAGCCCGCATCCGTCTCCTCCGGTTCCAGGGCGAAGTTGCGATCCATCCGGACCTCGCCCGAGACGAGGAACGCCCGGCAGGTCCCGCAGACCCCGCCCTTGCACGCGTACGGAGCGTCCGAGCGGCTTCGCAGCACCGTCTCCAGCAGGGATTCCGCGTTCTCCACGGGCCAGCTGCCCGAGCGGCCGTGAAGGGTGGCCGTCAGCACCGAGTCGGACGGGGCGGCGACCTTGGCCACCGTCACATCGGCGGGGCCCTCGTCGACGTGGAAGATCTCCTGGTGGACCCGGGAACGGTCGACGCCGAGCGCCTTGAGGGCCTTCTCCGTGCCCCGTACGAGGCCGAGCGGCCCGCACAGGAACCAGCCGTCCACCTCCGCGACCGGGAGCACGGCGGGCAGCAGGCCCGTGAGCCGTTCGGTGTCCAGCCGCCCGGAAGGGAGCCCGGCCGACTGCTCCTCCCGGGAGAGCGCGGTGACCAGCTGGAAGCGGTCCGGATAGCGGTCCTTGAGGTCGGCCACCTCGTCGAGGAACATCGTCGAGGCCGCCGTGCGGTCGCTGCGGACCAGACAGAACCGGGCCGTCGGCTCCCGGTCGAGCAGGGTGGCCGCCATCGACAGCACCGGGGTGATGCCGCTGCCGCCGACCACCGCCGCGAAGAGGCCCGGGCGCGGCTTCAGGACGAAGCGGCCCATCGGAGGCATGGCCTCCACCTGGTCCCCGACGGCCAGCTCCTTCAGGGCGTACGTGGAGAACGCCCCGCCCTCGACCATGCGGATGCCCACCCGCAGCACCGGTTCGCCGGGCTGCTCGGTGGCCGGTGCGCAGATCGAGTACGAACGGCGGACCTCCTGGCCGTCCACGCTGTAGCGCACGTTCAGATGCTGGCCGGGGGTGTGGCGGAAGGTCTCGCGCAGCTCGGCCGGCACGGCGAGGGTCACGGCCACCGCGTCGTCCGTGATCCGTTCGATCGCGCTGACCCGGAGCGGATGGAACATCTACAACTCCTTGAAGTGGTCGAACGGTTCACGGCAGGCGACGCAGCGGCGCAGGGCCTTGCACGCCGTGGAGGAGAACCGGCTGAGCAGCTCCGTGTCCGTTGAGCCGCAGTGCGGGCAGCGCACCGAGAGCGTCAGCGGCACGGGGCCGCCGTCGGTCCTGTGGGCGCGCGGTGGCGCTATGCCGAACTCCGCGAGCTTGCGGCGCCCTTCGGCACTGATGTCGTCCGTCGACCAGGCCGGGGCCAGGACCGTGACCACGGATACCTCCGGCACGCCGTGGTCGTGGAGCACCCGCTCGATATCGGCGGACATCGTCTCGATCGCCGGGCAGCCGGTGTACGTCGGGGTGAGCCGAACGGTCACCCGGCCCGGCCCCTCCACCTGGACATCCCGCAGGACGCCCAGCTCCGCCAGGGTCAGCACGGGGAGCTCGGGGTCGGGCACGGAGCCGGCCAGCTCGCGCAGCTCCGCCTCCAGCAGCGTCTCGGTCACCATGACGCCCCCGGGTGACTGCGGTGCAGGTGCTGCATCTCGGCGATCATGCGGCCGAACGGCTCGGTGTGCAGGCCCTGTCGGCCCGCGCCCGCCGCCCAGCCCCCGGTCCGCGGGCCCGCGGGGAGAGTCAGGGTGGCGCGCTCGACGACGTCGGTGACGGCGGCGAGCCAACTGCTCTCCAGCGCCTGCCAGTCGACACCGGACTCCGCGGAATCGAGCCCTTCGACCGGCTGGAACATCTCGCCGGTGAACCGCCACAGCGCGTCCAGGCCGCTCTGCATCCGGCCGTGGCTCTCCTCGGTGCCGTCCCCGAGCCGCAGAACCCACTGCTCGGCGTGGTCACGGTGGTAGGCCACCTCCTTCACGGCCTTGGCCGCCAGACCGGCGAACTCGCCGTCCCCGGCCGCCAGTCGCTCGTACAGCAGGTGCTGATACACCGAGAAGTAGAGCTGCCGGGCGATGGTGTGGGCGAAGTCCCCGTTCGGCTGCTCGACCAGCTGGAGGTTGCGGAAGGCACGCTCCTCGCGGAGGTAGGCCAGCTCGTCCTCGTCGCCGACGAGCGAGAGCAGCACCCGCGCCTGCCCCAGCAGGTCCAGGGCGATGTTGGCGAGCGCCACCTCCTCCTCCAGGACGGGGGCGTGACCGGCCCACTCCCCCAGCCGGTGCGAGAGCACCAGCGCGTCGTCGCCGAGGGCGAGTGCGGCGCTCACAGGTGCTTCACCCCGTCCGGGATCTCGTAGAACGTCGGGTGGCGGTAGGGCTTGTCACCGGCCGGCTCGAAGAAGGAGTCCTTCTCGTCGGGGGAGGAGGCGGTGATCGCGGTGGACGGGACCACCCAGATCGAGACGCCCTCCGAGCGGCGGGTGTAGAGGTCGCGGGCGTTGCGCAGGGCCATCTCGGCGTCCGGCGCGTGCAGGCTGCCCGCGTGGGTGTGGGACAGTCCGCGCCGGGAACGCACGAACACCTCCCACAGAGGCCAGTCGGTCGAGCTGCTCATGCCGTCTCCTCCACATGCTGCGCGGACGCGCTGGTCTGTGCCGATGCCGATGCCGATGCCGATGCCGATGCTGATGTCTGTGCCGGGGCGTGCTTGGCGGCGTACGCGGCAGCCGCGTCCCGGACCCAGGCACCTTCCTCGTGGGCCTTGCGCCGCTGGGTGATCCGCTGTTCGTTGCAGGGGCCGTTGCCCTTGAGGACCTCCTGGAACTCCGACCAGTCGATCGCGCCGAAGTCGTGGCCGCCCAGCTCCTCGTTCCACCGGATGTCGGGGTCCGGGAGCTCCAGGCCCAGCGCTTCGGCCTGGGGCACGCAGATGTCGACGAAGCGTCGGCGCAGCTCGTCGTTGGAGTGCCGCTTGATCTTCCAGGCCATGGACTGCTCGGAGTGCGACGAGGCGTCGTCGGGCGGGCCGAACATCATCAAGGAGGGCCACCACCAGCGGTTCACCGCGTCCTGGGCCATGGCGTGCTGGGCCTCGGTGCCCCGGCTGAGGGCGAGCAGCAGCTCGTACCCCTGGCGTTGGTGGAAGGACTCCTCCTTGCAGATACGGACCATCGCGCGGGCGTAGGGGCCGTAGGAGCAGCGGCAGAGCGGCACCTGGTTGGTGATCGCAGCGCCGTCCACCAGCCAGCCGATGGCGCCGACGTCGGCCCAGGTCAGCGTGGGGTAGTTGAAGATCGACGAATAGCGCTGGCGGCCCGCGTGGAGCTTGTCGAGCAGCTCCTCGCGGCTGGTGCCCAGGGTCTCGGCGGCGCTGTAGAGATACAGGCCGTGGCCCGCCTCGTCCTGCACCTTGGCCATGAGGATCGCCTTGCGGCGCAGCGAGGGCGCCCGGGTGATCCAGTTGGCCTCGGGCTGCATGCCGATGATCTCCGAGTGGGCGTGCTGGGCCATCTGGCGGATCAGCGTCGCCCGATAGGCGTCCGGCATCCAGTCGCGCGGCTCGATCCGCTCGTCCGCCGCCACGGCCGCGTCGAAGGCCGCGAGATGGTCCGCGGTGGCCGCGTCCGTCTCACCCGCCGCAGCCGTCGACCCCGCTCCGCCCGCCGCATTCGCCGTGCCGAGCGTCTTCTGCGTCGTCTGGTGCGCAGTCACTGCCGCCATACCGGGCTCCCTACCGACCGATCGTTCGGTTCCTTGACTTCAATGGTGAGTCGGAGGCCCGTAGGGTGTCAACCCTGTGGATAACTGAGTGGTGATCGACGGTGAGCGGGGCGGGATGGATTCGGACCACGACAGGAGCTCTGCGGGCGGGGGGAAGGGCGCCTGGCCGCAGGCGTTGAACCGGTCGGCGGAAGCGCGGGAGACCTCCGAAGCCATACCGCCGGACCATGCGGTCCCCACGCCCCCGACGCCCTCGTCGCCGGTGCCGGATCCCTCGGTCACCGGCCGGGGCATAGCCGGGCTCTCGACTCCGTACCAGGTGGTCGCGGCCCTGGCACTGTCCCTGATCGGGCTGCTCGCCTGCACCCAGGTGGCCATGGTGTTCCTGCACGTCGCCCCGTCCAACACGCTGACCAAGGAGCACGGGAAGACGGTCGACCGCTGGATCTACCCGGAGTTCGAGCAGAACTGGAAGCTCTTCGCCCCCAACCCGCTCCAGCAGAACGTCGCCGTCCATGTGCGGGCCGAAGTGGTCGACGCCGACGGCCGCCGCACCACCCGGTGGATGAACCTGACCCACGAGGACGCCAAGGGGATACGCGGCAACCTCTTCCCCAGCCATGTGGACCAGAACGAGCTCCGCCGGGGCTGGGACTTCTACGTCAACTCCCACGACAGCGAGAACCGCCCCAACGGCCTGCGCGGGGATCTCTCCGAGCGCTACGTGCGGCGCATCGCGATGTTGCGGCTGAGCGAGCGCGACTACGGCGGCACGATCGAACGCATCCAGCTCCGCTCCGCCACCAGCTCCATCGCCCCGCCCCCGTGGAGCACCGAGAAGATCAGCACCCGGCCGGCCTACCGCGTCCTCCCCTGGTGGACCGTGACCCCCGACGATCTTCCCGAGGACGCGGCGGCACAGTACCGGGACGCGGCGCGTGCGGAGGCGAACCAGTGACCATCCCCTCACCGCAGAACCCGCAGAACCCGCAGAACCCGCAGAACCGGGCCCCGCAGAACCATGCCTGGCAGGACCCGGCTGCGCAGCCGACCCGACCGCAGCCGACCGGGCTCCGGCCTCCGGGCCCCGGTGGCCCCGGCGGCGGTCTGGCCCGTGGCCTTCAGCGGGTCACCGCCTCGGCCCTCGGCCCGTACCAGAGCGCTGTCGTCCGGATCGGTTTCGCCGCCACCTACCTCTTCTTCCTGCTGCGCGAGCTGCCGCACCGCCATGAGCTGTACGGCCCGGACGGCCCGTGGCACTGGGACCTGGCCCGCCAGCTCACGGACGGCAACGGGGCCTTCTCCGTCCTGATGTGGACCGACAGCACGCTCTGGTTCGAGGCGGTGTACGTCCTCACGCTGCTGTCCGCGGCGGCGCTGATGGTCGGCTGGCGGACCCGGACCATGTCCGTCCTCTTCATGGTCGGCGTGCTCTCGGTGCAGAACCGCAGCATCTTCATGGGTGACGGTGGCGACAACGTCGTCCACCTCATGGCGATCTACCTGGTGCTGACGCGCTGCGCCCAGGTCTGGTCGCTCGACGCCCGGCGCTCGGCGCGCAACGCGCAGCGTGCCGCCGAGGGTCTGCCGCCCCTCCGGGACATCGTGGGTCCGGTGCTCTGGGCGGTCCTCGGCCCCGTTCTCGCGACGGCCACCCTGATGGGCGCGCTCGGCGGCACCTGGTGGCTGCCGACGCTGCTGTGGATCCTCTGGATCTCCGCCGCCGTCTGGTGGGCCGTGAACCGCTACGCGCGGCACAGCGAGGCCCGCACCCTGCTCGACGTGCTGGCCAATCTCACGCACAACGCCACGCTCGCCGTGATCATGGCCGAGGTCTGCCTGATCTACGCGACCGCCGGCTGGTACAAGATCCAGGGCTCGCGCTGGCAGGACGGCACCGCGCTCTACTACCCGCTCAACCTCGACTACTTCACCCCGTGGCCCGCCCTGTCGGACATCCTGGGCGCCAGCGGGCTGATGGTGATGGTGCTGACGTACGGCACGGTCATCGTCCAGGTCGCCTTTCCGTTCACGCTGTTCAACCGGCGGGTCAAGAACGTCCTGCTGGTCGTGATGATCTGCGAGCACGCGGGGATCGCCCTGCTGCTCGGGCTGCCCTTCTTCTCCATGGCGATGATCGCGGCCGACGCGGTGTTCCTGCCGACGGCCTTCCTCGTGTGGCTGGGCACCCGGGCCACGATCGGCAGGCGACTGCTGCTCTCCCGGCTGCCCGACCGGTCCCGTACGCCGGGGAAGCCCGGGGCGCCCGCCCGCACGGACGGCCCGGACGGACGGCCTGCGGACGGCCCGGCCACGGGCGGCCACGGCGGCAGGGACGAGCCCCGGCTCCAGGGCGGCGGCGGGGGCCATACGCTCGTCGGGTGAGCAGTGAGACCGGCAGAACCCAAGAACCCCCGGCGGAACCCCTCCAGTACGACGACGGCTACGGCCAGCCGATCGGTGTCGGGCCGCACCCGCTGCCCTGGCCCGAAGGCGAGCGCTACGACCCCGAGCTGCTGGCCCAGGGCGACCGCCGCAACGTGGGTGACGCGTACCGCTACTGGACGCGGGAGGCGATCGTCGCCGATCTCGACCTGCGGCGGCACGACTTCCACGTGGCCGTGGAGAACTGGACCCACGACTTCAACATCGGCTCGGTGGTTCGGACCGCCAACGCCTTCCTGGCCAAGGAGATCCACATCGTGGGCCGGCGGCGCTGGAACCGGCGCGGCGCCATGGTCACCGACCGCTACCAGCATGTGCGCCACCACCCCGGCACGGCGGACCTGACCGCCTGGGCGGCGGCCGAGGGGCTGCCGATCATCGGGATCGACAACCTCCCCGGCGCCGTACCGCTGGAGCGCACCGAGCTGCCGCGCCGCTGCGTCCTGCTGTTCGGGCAGGAGGGGCCGGGCCTCACCGAGGAGGCGCGCGAGCACGCCACGACGGTGTGCTCGATCGCGCAGTTCGGCTCGACCCGGTCCATCAACGCCGGAGCCGCCGCGGCCATCGCGATGCACGCGTGGATCCAGCGCTACGCAGACGTCCCGGACCCCCGCCGGTAGCGCCTACGCCTGGCGGCGCACCTCCACCACGCGGAAGCGGTTGGCGACGAAGGCCGCGTCGCACAGGGCCGCGTTGGCCGCCGGGTTGCCGCCGGAGCCGTGGAAGTCGGAGAAGGCGGCGGTCTGGTTGACGTACACCCCGCCGGTCAGGTTCAGCGAGAGCTGGGCCGACTCGTCCAGGCAGACGTCCTCGACCGCGCGCTCCACCTCGGGGGAGGTGGTGTACGCCCCGACCGTCATTGCGCCCTGCTCCCGGATCGTGCGGCGGAGCAGGTCCAGGGCGGCGGAGGTCGACTCGACGGCGACGGCGAAGGACACCGGCCCGAAGCACTCCGAGAAGTAGGCCGCGCCGTCGTCGGGCTTGGTGCCGTCGAGCTTCACGACGACCGGCGTACGGACGGCGGCGTCGGGGAATTCGGCGTTGACGACCGTCCGCGAGGGCAGGGCGACCTCGCCCAGCCCGCCCGCGGCCTCCAGCCGGGCCCTGACATCCGGGTTGACCAGCGCGCCGAGCAGGGCGGACGCGCGGGCGTCGTCGCCGAGCAGTCCGGTGACGGCGGCCGAGAGGTCGGCGACCACGTCGTCGTAGGACTTGGCGCCGTCGTCGGTGACGATGCCGTCCCGGGGGATCAGCAGATTCTGCGGGGTGGTGCACATCTGACCGCTGTAGAGCGAGAGGGAGAACGCCAGGTTGGCCAGCATGCCCCGGTAGTCGTCGGTGGAGTCGATGACGATCGTGTTGACGCCGGCCTTCTCCGTGTAGACCTGGGCCTGGCGGGCGTTCTCCTCCAGCCAGACGCCGAAGGCGGTCGAGCCGGTGTAGTCGATGATCCGGACCTCGGGGCGGACCGCCAGGGTCTTGGCGATGCCCTCGCCGGGCCGCTCGGCGGCCAGCGCCACCAGATTCGGGTCGAAGCCCGCCTCGTCCAGGACGTCACGGGCGATGGACACCGTGAGCGCCAGGGGCAGCACCGCGCGCGGGTGCGGCTTGACCAGCACCGGGTTGCCCGTGGCGAGGGAGGCGAAGAGGCCGGGGTAGCCGTTCCACGTGGGGAACGTGTTGCAGCCGATGACCAGCGCGACGCCGCGGCCGGACGTGATGAACGACTTGTGCAGCTTCAGCGGATCCCGCTTGCCCTGCGGCTTCGACCAGTCGGCGTTCTCGGGGGTGCGGACCTGCTCGCGGTAGGCGTACGCCACGGCCTCCAGGCCGCGGTCCTGGGCGTGCGGGCCGCCCGCCTGGAACGCCATCATGAAGGCCTGGCCGCTGGTGTGCATCACGGCGTGGGCCAGCTCATGGGTGCGGGCGCTGATCCGCGACAGGATCTCCAGACAGACCAGGGCCCGGACCTCCGGACCCGCCGCCCGCCAGGCCGCCGTGCCGGCCTTCATCGCCGGCAGCAGGACGTCCGGGTCGACGTGCGGATACTCCACACCGAGCTCAGGGCCGTACGGCGAGACCTCGCCGCCGGTCCAGCCGTCGGTGCCCGGCTGGCCCAGGTCGAACCGGGTGCCCAGCAGCGCGTCGAAGGCGGCCTTGCCCTCGGCCGCACCGAGGCTGCCCGGGGCGCCGCCCTCGCCGTACGCCTTCGGGTGCTCGGGGTGCGGGGACCAGTACGCGCGGGTACTGATCACGTCGAGGGCCTGGTCGAGCGTGGGCCGGTGGGTCTCGGACAGCTGCTGGGGGGTGAGCGCGGAGGCCATGGCGGACCAACTCCTCATCGAGCCGGGCGGGGACGTGCGGACGGAGTTAGAGTAACCGAACGATCGGTCGGGACAAGAGGTCCTCGGGGAACCTGTGGACAACTTCGATGGTCCCCGCCTGTGCGGGGCTGATCCCTCATGGGGGAGGATCGCGGACATGACCACGGCCAAGCGGGACACGTACACACCGGAGACCCTGCTCACCGTCGCCGTCCGTGTCTTCAACGAGCGCGGCTACGACGGCACGTCCATGGAGCATCTCTCCCGGGCGGCGGGTATCTCGAAATCCTCCATCTACCACCATGTGGCGGGCAAGGAGGAGCTGCTGCGCCGGGCCGTGAGCCGGGCGCTCGACGGGCTCTTCGCCATCCTGGACGAGCCGGGGGCGCAGCGCGGGCGCGCGGTCGAGCGGGTCGAGTACGTCACGCGCCGGACCGTCGACGTGCTGATGGCGGAGGTCCCCTACGTCACCCTGCTGCTGCGGGTGCGCGGGAACACGAAGACGGAGCGCTGGGCGCTGGAGCGGCGCCGCGAGTTCGACCAGCGGGTGGCGGAGCTGCTCCAGGCCGCGGTGGCCGAGGGCGACCTCCGGGCGGACGTGGACATACGGCTGGCGACCCGGCTGCTGTTCGGCATGGTGAACTCGCTGGTCGAGTGGTACCGGCCGCAGCCGGGCGGCTTCCCCGGGGAGGAACAGCTCGCGGACACGGTCGTCCAGCTGGCCTTCGGGGGAATGCGGGCCGGCGGCGCCCGCTGATCCCGCCGGGTCGTCGGGACCCCCTGTCATCGGGCTCCTGCCCGGCCCGGTCAGGCGAGTTCGGCCTGACGGTCCGGACGCGGTCCGAGGTCCGTCTCCTCGAACACCAGCAGCGTGCGCGTCGAGAGCACCTCGGGGATGGACTGGATCCGGGTGAGGACCAGCTCGCGCAGCGCCCGGTTGTCCGGCGTGTGCACCAGCAGCAGTACGTCGAAGTCGCCGCTGACCAGCGCGATGTGCGTGGCCCCTGGTAGCGCCTGGAGCTGCTCGCGCACGGTGCGCCAGGAGTTCTGCACGATCTTGAGCGTGATGTACGCGGACGCGCCCTGGCCGGCCCGCTCGTGGTCGACCCGGGCGCCGAAGCCGCGGATCACGCCGTCCTCGACGAGCCGGTTGATCCGGGCGTAGGCGTTGGCGCGCGAGACATGGACCCGTTCGGCCACGGACCGTATCGAGGCGCGGCCGTCCGTCTGGAGGATCCGCAGGATGTCGCGGTCGATGGCATCCAGCGGCCGGGCGGGCGGAACCGGGGCCGGCTCCGGCACCGGACCCGCGGGGGCGGCGGCCGGCGATGTCGTGGCGGTCGGGGTCCGGTCCTGCTCCTCGCCCCTGTCGGCCATTTGTTCAGCTGCCATCGGCCCGCGCCTCCCTGTCGTGGACGACCTGTACCTATCCCAGGCTGTGGAGAACCGTTTGTCCACAGGCTGGTGGTGCCTGTAGCCAAAATGCGCTTGCGACCGAACAATCGGTAGGTGAGGCACACCACACCCGTGCCTCGCCCGGCCCTCGATGTCTCGCTCCCGATCGACACCATCGACACCCAGCGACACCGCCGATCGACATCCCTCGATCTCCCTCGATGCCAGGAGGTGCTTCTTATGACGGTCCAAGAGCTGCCCGGCGCGGCCGCCTACCGGCCCACGCCGCCCCCGGCCTGGAAGCCGATCACCGACCCCGCCCCGCTGCTCCCGGACCCGGAGCCCTACCGGGTGCTCGGTACGGACGCGGTCGCCGACGTCGACCCCGAGCTGCTGCTCCGGCTCCACGCGGAGCTGGTGCGCGGTCGTCGCTACAACGCCCAGGCCACCGCGCTGACGAAGCAGGGCCGGCTGGCGGTCTACCCGTCGAGCACCGGCCAGGAGGCGTGCGAGATCGCCGCCGCCCTGGTGCTGGAGGAGCGCGACTGGCTCTTCCCCAGCTACCGCGACACGCTCGCGGCCGTCGCGCGCGGCCTGGACCCGGTCGAGGCACTGACCCTGCTGCGCGGCGACCGGCACACCGGTTACGACCCGCGCGAGCACCGCATCGCTCCGCTGTGCACCCCGCTCGCCACCCAGCTCCCGCACGCCGTGGGGCTGGCGCACGCCGCCCGGCTCAAGGGCGACGACGTGGTGGCGCTCGCCATGGTCGGCGACGGCGGCACCAGCGAGGGCGACTTCCACGAGGCGCTGAATTTCGCGGCCGTCTGGAAGGCCCCGGTCGTCTTCTTCGTCCAGAACAACGGCTTCGCGATCTCCGTGCCGCTGGCCAAGCAGACCGCCGCCCCCTCCCTCGCCCACAAGGCCGTCGGATACGGGATGCCGGGCCGCCTGGTCGACGGCAACGACGCGGCTGCGGTGCACCGGGTGCTGAGCGAGGCCGTGGCGCGGGCCCGGCGCGGCGAGGGCCCGACGCTGGTCGAGGCGGTCACCTATCGCATGGAGGCCCACACCAACGCCGACGACGCCACCCGCTACCGGGTCGACAGCGAGGTCGAGGCGTGGAAGGCGCACGACCCGGTGCGGCTGCTGGAGCGTGAGCTGACGGAGCGCGGGCTGCTGGACGACGCGGGCATCGAGCAGGCGAAGGAGGCCGCCGAACGCATGGCCGCCACCCTGCGCGACCGGATGAACGCGGATCCGGAGCTGGCCCCGATGGACCTTTTCACCCATGTGTACGCCGAGCAGACGAGCCAGCTCCGGGAGCAGGCAGCCGCCCTGCGCGCCGAGCTGGACGCCGAGCAGGACCACGACGAGCACGGCCCGGAGGCAGGACGATGACCACCGCGGCAGTGACGGCCGACGGCCGCCCGGTGAAGGCGAAACCGGCCACGATGGCGCAGGCCCTCGGGCGCGCGCTCCGCGACTCGATGGCCGAGGACCCCACCGTCCATGTGCTCGGTGAGGACGTGGGCACGCTCGGCGGGGTCTTCCGGATCACCGACGGGCTGGCGAAGGAGTTCGGCGACGACCGCTGCACCGACACCCCGCTGGCCGAGGCCGGCATCCTCGGCGCGGCCGTCGGCATGGCGATGTACGGGCTGCGGCCCGTGGTGGAGATGCAGTTCGACGCGTTCGCCTATCCGGCGTTCGAGCAGCTGATGAGCCATGTCGCCAAGATGCGCAACCGCACCGGCGGGGCCATGCCGCTGCCGATCACCGTGCGCGTGCCGTACGGCGGTGGGATCGGCGGGGTCGAGCACCACAGCGACTCCTCCGAGGCGTATTACATGGCCACCCCCGGCCTGCACGTCGTCACGCCGGCCACGGTCGACGACGCCTACGGGCTGCTGCGCGAGTCGATCGCCTCCGACGACCCGGTGGTCTTCCTGGAGCCGAAGCGGCTCTACTGGTCCAAGGCCGACTGGTCGCCCGAGGCCCCGGCCGCGGTCGAGCCGATCGGCAAGGCCGTGGTGCGCCGGCCCGGGCGCAGCGCCACCCTGATCACGTACGGGCCCTCCCTGCCGGTCTGCATGGAGGCCGCCGAAGCGGCCCTCGCCGAGGGCTGGGACCTCGAAGTGGTGGACCTGCGCTCGCTGGTGCCGTTCGACGACGAGACGGTGGCCGCGTCGGTGCGCCGTACCGGGCGGGCGGTCGTCGTGCACGAGTCCCCCGGTTTCGGCGGACCCGGCGGCGAGATCGCGGCCCGGATCACCGAGCGGTGCTTCCACCATCTGGAGGCTCCGGTGCTGCGGGTGGCCGGGTTCGACATCCCCTACCCGCCGCCCATGCTGGAGCGGCACCATCTGCCGGGAGTGGACCGGGTGCTCGACGCGGTGGCCCGGTTGCAGTGGGAGGCGGACAGCTGATGGCCCAGGTGCTCGAATTCAAGCTGCCGGACCTCGGCGAGGGACTGACCGAGGCCGAGATCGTCCGCTGGCTGGTGGAGGTCGGCGATGTCGTCGCCATCGACCAGCCCGTCGTCGAGGTCGAGACGGCCAAGGCCATGGTGGAGGTGCCCTGCCCCTACGGGGGCGTGGTGACCGCACGGTTCGGCGAGGAGGGCACGGAACTTCCCGTCGGCGCACCACTGCTGACGGTCGCCGTCGGAGCACCGGAGGGGCCTTCCGGCTCTGACAAGGATTCCGGCTCCGGCAAGGAGTCCTCGGCCGGCTCGGGCAACGTGCTCGTGGGGTACGGGACCGGCGCGCCGGCCGCACGCCGTCGGCGCATCCGTCCGGACCGGCTCGACCGGGCGGTGACCGATGCCCCGGTCTCCGGTGCGCCGGTGGTCGAGGCCCCGGTGGTCAAGGTCCTGGTTGCCGAAGCCTCGGTGCCCGAGGGGCCCGTGCCGGTGGTCTCTCCGCTGGTACGCCGACTGGCCCGGCAGCACGACATCGATCTGCGGCGGCTGGCGGGTTCGGGCCCCGACGGGCTGATCCTGCGCGCCGACGTCGACCGGGCGATCCGGACGGCGCAGGAGACCGCGACGGCAGATGCGGCCCAGGTGCAGGCCCAGGCGGCGGCAGCCGTGGCCGCAGCCCCGAACGGCGTGGCCGCCGTTCCGGACGCCGAGCGGATTCCGCTGCGCGGGGTGCGCGGAGCGGTCGCCGACAAGCTGGCGCGCAGCCGGACCGAGATTCCCGACGCCACCTGCTGGGTCGACGCCGACGCCACCGAGCTGATGGCGGTCAGGGCCGCGATGAACGCCGCCACGGGCCCGTCCGCCGGGCCGAAGGTGTCGGTCCTGGCTCTGCTGGCGAGGATCTGCACGGCGGCGCTGGCCCGGTTCCCGGAGCTCAACTCCACCGTGGACACGGAGGCCCGGGAGATCGTCCGGCTGTCCGGTGTGCACCTCGGGTTCGCCGCCCAGACCGAGCGGGGCCTCGTCGTTCCGGTCGTCCGGGACGCGCACACCCGTAACGCCGAGTCCATCGGGGCCGAGATCGCCCGGCTGACCGAGCTGGCGCGCACCGGGAAGCTCAGCCCGGCGCAGCTGACCGGGGGCACGTTCACGCTGAACAACTACGGGGTGTTCGGGGTCGACGGTTCGACGCCGATCATCAACCACCCGGAGGCGGCGATGCTCGGCGTGGGCCGGATCATGCCCAAGCCCTGGGTGCACCAGGGCGAACTGGCCGTACGTCAGGTGGTCCAGCTGTCCCTCACCTTCGACCACCGGGTGTGCGACGGCGGAACGGCGGGCGGCTTCCTCCGGTACGTGGCGGACTGCGTGGAACAGCCGGCGGTGCTGCTGCGCACCTTGTAGTCGCGAGGCGCGCCCGCGTCTCCGGCGGCCCCCTGACGCCCCCATCGCGGTGGCCGGTCTTCCGGCCACCCCGGCGGGGGCGTCGCTCCTGGGCGCCGCCCATACTCGACGTATGACCGCCTACGACGTGATCGTCCTTGCCGGAGGGGCCGCGAAGCGGCTCGGTGGCGCCGACAAGCCAGGAGTCCGGGTGGGCGGCCGGGCGCTGCTCGACCGAGTCCTCGCGGCATGCGACGGCGCGGCTCGCACCGTCGTCGTGGGCGCCCGTCGCCCGACCGCCCGACCGGTCGTCTGGACCCGGGAAGTGCCTCAGGGCGGAGGCCCGTTGGCGGCGCTGGGCGCGGGGCTGAAGCCGACGACGGCGGAGCGCGTTCTCGTTCTCTCCGCCGACCTGCCGTTCCTCGGTCCGGGCACGGTCGACGCGCTGCTCGCCGCCGCCGGACAGCCCGGCCGCGAAGGCGCCCTGTGCACCGACCCCGACGGGCGCGACCAGCCGCTCGTGGCCGCGTACCGCGCCGAGCCGCTGCGCCGGGAGCTGGCCCTGATCGCCACCGAGTACGGGAGCCTCGCCGGCCTGCCGCTCCGGATCCTGACGGCCGAGCTGGAGCTCGCCCGGATCGAGGCGGGCCCTGACGCCGCGTTCGACTGCGACACTTGGGACGACATCGCCGCCGCCCGCGCCCGGATCAGGGAGCATGGGGCCGTGCTGGACGAATGGATCACCTCGGTAAAGAACGAACTGGGAATCGAACTCGACGTCGACACCGGCGTCCTGCTCGACCTCGCCCGTGACGCCGCGCACGGAGTCGCCCGGCCCGCCGCCCCGCTCACGACCTTCCTGGTCGGGTACGCGGCGGCCAGGGCGAGCGGCGGTGCGGGCCCCGACGAGGCCGCGGCCGCGGTCGCGGAGGCCTCGCGCAAGGCCACCGCCCTCGCACTGCGCTGGGAAGCGGAGGCGGCGGAGTCGGCGGGGCAGGGCGGCGGCGATGCGGCGGGCGGGCCGACGGGCGGCGCGAAGCCCGACGCGGGCCGTGAGGGGACCGGGACACCGTGACCGGCTCCGACGGGCCGCACCGTGGGTCCGGCGGCGACGTCCGTGCCGCCGGGTCCGCGAGCGAACGCGCACGCGAGGAGGAGGAGCGCGCCGTCGAGCAGGCACTGGCCCTGGTCTGCGGGTCTGGCGGGTCGGGCCGTTCCGACCGGTCCGGAGGTTCGGACGATCGCCCGAGCCGCAGCCGGGACCCGCAGGACCCCCTGGACCCACGGGACTCCAGAGACCCCTGGGACGAGGACCTGAACGCCGACCGGAGCAGCGACCCGCACGCCCGCCGGAGCAGCGACAACGACCCGTACGACGGCCGTGGCAGCGACCTGGCCAAGGGCCGCGCCAACGAGCTGCGCGACGGCCGCGCCGCCACCGCCCCCGCCAC
>NZ_QWFA01000108.1 GCF_003501885.1 Streptomyces globisporus | reverse complement strand
GCGTGAAGGGCTACGTCGTCACCGGCACCCGAACCAACATCGGCCACCCCACCCGCCCCGGCGTCGCCCCCATCGGCGCCAACGCGGCCCGGATGCACCGCAGGCCTCCCGGTTCCCCGAGCCACCCGGGCGGCTACCGCGAACTCTCCGGACGCGAGGTGGAGGTGCTCCGCCTGGTCGCCGAAGGCCAGTCCAACAAGGCCATCGGCGTCTCGATGGGCCTCTCCGCCCTGACCGTGAAGTCCCACCTCGCCCGCATCGCCCGCAAGCTCGGCACCGGAGACCGCGCCGGAATGGTCGCCGTCGCCCTGCGGACGGGCATCATCCACTGACCGCACCCCCGCCGGGACGTGCACCGATGCGTCTCCGGCTGGAATACGTGCACGGAGCCCGTCGACGGAACGTTCCGTCGACGGGCTCCGTGCATACACAGATACCCTTGACACGTGACCGACGCCCAAGAGACCGCAGCAGACACTTCACTGCGAACCACCGGGGGCGCTCCCCCGGACGACGTCGCCCCGGCGCCGATCCCCTTGCTGGAGCCACGCGAGGGCATTCCCCCGGTGGTGACGTCCGACGACGCCCTCGCCCGGGTGATCGCCGCCTTCGCCGCCGGCAGCGGCCCGGTGGCCGTCGACGCCGAGCGCGCCTCGGGGTATCGCTACGGCCAGCGCGCCTACCTCGTACAACTGCGCCGCGAGGGTGCGGGCAGCGCCTTGGTCGACCCGGTCGGCTGCCCCGACCTCTCCGGCCTCGGCACCGCTTTGAGCGGCACCGAGTGGATCCTGCACGCCGCGACCCAGGACCTGCCGTGCCTGCGGGACATAGGCATGACCCCCACCTCGCTGTTCGACACCGAGCTGGCCGGGCGGCTCGCGGGCTTCCCGCGTGTCGGCCTCGGCGCGATGGTGGAGAACGTCCTCGGATACGCCCTGGAGAAGGGCCACTCCGCGGTCGACTGGTCCACCCGCCCGCTGCCCGAGCCCTGGCTGCGCTACGCCGCACTCGACGTGGAGCTCCTGATCGACCTGCGCGACGCGCTGGAGGATGAGCTGGAGCGGCAGGGCAAGCTGGAGTGGGCCCGCGAGGAGTTCGACGCCATCGCCGCCGCGCCGCCGGCCCCGCCCCGCAAGGACCCCTGGCGGCGTACGTCGGGCATGCACAAGGTGCGCCGGCGCCGTCAGATGGCCGTCGTCCGGGAGCTGTGGACCACGCGTGACCAGGTCGCCCAGCGCCGGGACGTCTCGCCGGGCAAGGTGCTCGGCGACGCCGCGATCGTCGAGGCCGCGCTCGCGCTGCCGGTCGACGTGCAGGCCCTGACCGCGCTGCCGGGATTCGGCCACCGCATGGGACGCCGTCAGCTGGAGCAGTGGCAGGCGGCCGTGGACCGGGCCAAGGCGCTGCCGGAGTCGGCGCTGCCGCAGCCGGGCCAGCAGCCGGCCGGGCCGCCCCCGCCGCGCTCCTGGGCCGACAAGGACCCGGCCGCCGCCGCCCGGCTCTCGGCCGCCCGCACGGCGGTCTCCGAGCTGGCGGAGCGCCTGCACATGCCCCAGGAGAACCTGATCACCCCGGACACCGTGCGCCGGCTCTGCTGGGAGCCGCCGAAGAACCCGACGCCGAGCGCCGTCGAGGACACCCTCGCCGGGTACGGGGCGCGGAACTGGCAGATCCAGCAGGTGGCCCCGCTCCTGGTCCGGGCGCTGGACGCCACCGTCTGACGCCCGCGCGGAGCGGACCCGGGGGGCGGGCATGGGGACCAGGGCGTACGGCGACTGGATACGCGACTTCGAGGCGGCGCGCCGCGAACGGGCCGAGCGGGGCGATCCGGAATGGCGGATCGCCGTCCCCCTGCACCCCGCGATCCGACGCAGCGTGCAGCGTTTCCAGGTCGGCGAGGACGGCGACGGCGCCGAGCTGATCACCAAAGCCGAGGCGGCCGGTGACACGGAGTACGCGTCGGCGGTGCGGATGTTCGTCGCGGAGGAGCGAAATCACGCCAGGTTGCTGGCGCTTCTGCTGGCCTCCGGCGGCGCGCCGGTGATCGCCTCGCACTGGAGCGACCGGGTCTTCGTGACGCTCCGCCGCGCCCTGGGGCTCCGCCTCGAACTGCTGGTCCTGATGATCGCGGAGGTGGTCGCGCTGCGGTACTACCGGGCGCTGCGGGACGGGGCCGACGATGCGCTGACGCGGGAGGTGGCGGGGCGGATCCTCGTCGACGAGGAGCGGCACGTGCCCTTCCACTGTCACCGGCTGCGCCGGTCGCTGGGCCCGCTGCCGCCGCCGCTGCGGGTGCTGGTGACCTCCGGGTGGCGGGCCGCCCTGGCCGCGGTCGCGCTGGTGGTGGCCGTGGACCACGGTCCCGCGCTGCGGCGGCTGGGGGTCGGGCGGGGGCGGTTCGTGGCGGAGGTGGTCCGGTCCTCGGGGCCGATCGCGGCGACGATGCGGTGAGAGGGAGGCCGCCCGGAGTGGTGTGACCTTCGACGCTCCGGCCGTGGGGGGTGGGCAGTCTGGTTACCCGCAAGTAGCATGATGGCAGGCGGTGCGCCCCCGTGGCGCGCCCCGCAGCAGTGCCATCCCGCACCCTGGAGGAGAGCCACCGTGCCTCGTACCATCCGGGACGTCGTCTTCGTCGACGGCGTCCGCACCCCGTTCGGCAAAGCGGGCCCGAAGGGCATCTACCACGAGACCCGCGCCGACGACCTCGTCGTGAAGGCCATCCGGGAGCTGCTGCGCCGCAACCCGGACCTGGACCCCAAGAAGATCGACGAGGTCGCCATCGCCGCGACCACGCAGATCGGGGACCAGGGCCTCACGCTGGGCCGCACCGCCGGAATCCTGGCCGGTCTGCCGCAGTCCGTCCCCGGCTACTCGATCGACCGCATGTGCGCGGGCGCGCTGACCGCCGTCACGTCGACGGCCGGTTCCATCGCCTTCGGCGCGTACGACGTCGTCGTGGCCGGTGGCGTCGAGCACATGGGCCGCCACCCGATGGGCGAGGGCGTCGACCCGAACCCGCGCTTCGTGTCGGAGAAGCTGGTCGACGAGTCCGCCCTGTTCATGGGCATGACGGCGGAGAACCTGCACGACCGCTACCCCACGATCACCAAGCAGCGCGCCGACGAGTACGCGGTGCGCTCGCAGGAGAAGGCCGCCAAGGCGTACGCCAACGGCAAGATCCAGCAGGACCTGGTACCGGTGTCGGTGCGCCGCACCAACGCCGAGGCGGGCGAGACGGGCTGGGGCCTGGTCACCGCCGACGAGCCGATGCGCCCGGGCACCACGCTGGAGTCGCTGGCCGGTCTGAAGACCCCCTTCCGCGCCCACGGCCGCGTGACGGCCGGTAACGCCGCGGGTCTCAACGACGGCGCCACCGCATCCCTGCTCGCCGCCGAGGACGTCGCCCGCGAGCTGGGCCTCCCGGTCAAGATGCGCCTCGTGTCGTACGCCTTCGCGGGCGTCGAGCCGGAGGTCATGGGTTACGGCCCGATCCCGGCGACCGAAAAGGCGCTGGCCCAGGCCGGTCTGACCATCGACGACATCGGCCTCTTCGAGATCAACGAGGCGTTCGCCGTGCAGGTGCTCGCCTTCCTGGAGCACTACGGCATCGCCGACGACGACGCCCGCGTCAACCAGTACGGCGGCGCCATCGCGTACGGCCACCCGCTCGCCTCCTCCGGTGTCCGGCTCATGACGCAGCTGGCCCGGCAGTTCGAGGAGCAGCCCGAGGTCCGCTACGGCCTGACGACGATGTGCGTCGGCTTCGGCATGGGCGCCACGGTCATCTGGGAGAACCCGAATTTCGACGGAGGCAACAAGTGAGCTCCACCACTGAGCTTCTGAAGGGTGCGGCCGAGCTGTTCCCCGGCGAGGTCGTCACGCAGGCGCACGTACGCCACCTGGACCTGCCGTTCGGCGCCGGGCGGTTCGCGCTCATCACGCTGGACAACGGCCTGGACCACACCAAGCCGACCACCTTCGGACCGCAGTCGCTGGCGAACCTGAACGCCGCGATCGACCAGGTCGAGAAGGAGGCCGCCGAGGGCACCATCACCGGCATCGGCCTCACCGGCAAGCCGTTCATCTTCGCGGTCGGCGCCGACCTCAAGGGCGTCGAGCTGCTGAGCCGTCACGAGGACGCGCTGGCCATCGGCAAGGGCGGCCACGACGTCTTCCGCCGGCTCTCCGGCCTCGCGGTCCCCACCTTCGCGTACTACAACGGCGCGGCGATGGGCGGCGGTGTCGAGGTCGGTCTGCACTGCACCTACCGCACCGTCTCGAAGGCGCTCCCGGCGTTCTCGCTGCCCGAGGTCTTCCTCGGTCTGGTCCCCGGCTGGGGCGGCTGCGCGCTGCTCCCGAACCTGATCGGCGCGGACCGCGCGGTCTCGGTGATCATCGAGAACTCGCTGAACCAGAACCGTCAGCTCAAGGGCAAGCAGGTCTTCGAGCTCGGCATCGCGGACGCGATCTTCGAGGGCGCGGACTTCCTGGAGCAGTCGCTCGTGTGGACCGCGAACGTGCTCAAGGGCGCGATCACGCCTCAGCGCGCCGAGGTCGACCGCGGCGACGCCTGGGACGCGGCTGTCGCCCGCGGCCGGGCCATCGCCGACTCCAAGGTGCACGGTGCGGCCCCGGCGGCGTACCGCGCGCTGGACATCATCGCGGCGGCCAAGGACGGCGACCTGTCCGCCGGCTTCGACGCCGAGGACCAGGCGCTCGCGGACCTGATCATGGGCGGCGAGCTGCGCAGCGGCATCTACGCCTTCAACCTGGTCCAGAAGCGCGCCAAGCGCCCGGCCGGCGCCCCGGACAAGAACCTGGCCCGCCCGGTCACCAAGGTCGGCGTCGTCGGCGCCGGTCTGATGGCCTCGCAGCTGGCGCTGCTGTTCCTGCGCCGCCTGGAGGTCCCGGTCGTCCTCACGGACATCGACCAGGAGCGCGTCGACAAGGGTGTGGGCTACGTCCACGCCGAGATCGAGAAGCTGCTCGGCAAGGGCCGCATCAACCAGGACAAGGCCAACCGCCTCAAGGGCCTGGTCTCCGGTGTCCTCGACAAGGCCGAGGGCTTCGCGGACGCGGACTTCATCATCGAGGCCGTCTTCGAGGAGATCGGCGTCAAGCAGCAGGTGTTCGCGGAGGTCGAGGCGGTCGCCCCGGCGCACGCGATCCTCGCCACCAACACCTCCTCGCTGTCGGTGACCGAGATGGCGTCGAAGCTGAAGAACCCCGAGCGGGTCGTCGGCTTCCACTTCTTCAACCCGGTCGCGGTCCTCCCGCTGCTGGAGATCGTGCGCGGCGAGCAGACGGACGACGCCTCGCTGGCCACCGCGTTCGGTGTGGCCCGGAAGCTGAAGAAGACCGCGGTCCTGGTCAAGGACGCCCCGGCGTTCGTCGTCAACCGCATCCTCACCCGCTTCATGGGCGAGATCCAGAACGTCATCGACGAGGGCACCCCGGTCGAGGTCGCGGAGAAGGCCGTCGAGCCGCTCGGCCTGCCGATGTCCCCGCTGGTGCTCCTGGAGCTGGTCGGCCCGGCCATCGGCCTGCACGTCTCCGAGACCCTGAACCGCTCCTTCCCGGAGCGCTTCACCGTCTCGCAGAACCTCGCGGCGGTCGTGAAGGCCGGCAAGCGCGGTTTCTACGTCTACGACTCCGGCGCGCCGGTCCTCGACCCCGAGGTCGCGGCGCTCCTCAAGCAGGGCGACACCGTCCTGACCGAGGAGCAGACGCGCGACCGCGTGCTCGACGCGGTGGCGCAGGAGATCGGCCTGATGCTGGAGGAGGGCGTCGTCGCCGAGGCCCAGGACATCGACCTGTGCCTGATCACCGGTGCGGGCTGGCCCTTCCACCTGGGCGGCATCACGCCGTACCTGGACCGTGAGGGCGTCTCCCAGCGAGTGAACGGCAAGCCGTTCCTGGCGCAGGGTGTGGCGAGCGTGCCCGCGTAGCTCACGCGGTGTGAACGAGGGCGGGCCGTCCAGGAGGATTCCTGGACGGCCCGTTCGCGTGTGCGCGGGAGCTCAGTGGGTCGGGGCGGAGCGACGCAGAACGCCGGGAACGGCGTCCAGATCTCCGACATGGACCGTCACTCGTCCCCGGACCGGGACGCCGGTGCCCGGATCGAGTACGTAGTCGAACCAGTCGTACCCCAGGTGCCCGTGGAACGGGTCGTAGACCACCGAACCGTCCGGTTCGACCGCGGTGACGCCGTGCCGGGCGGGGCCGACGCCGATGAGCCGGACGCCCTCGCCCAAGCCATCGGTGAGGCCCTTGAGGACCCCGCGGTGCCCCGGCATCAGCAGCAGGCTGCGGCCCTGCGGAGGCAGTGCGGCCACCCGGAAGCCGCGGTCCTTGACCGAGAAGGTCGTGGAGGTGAGCCCCTTGCCGCCGTCGGCGATGATGCCCGCTCGCAGGACGGGGACCAGAAAGGCGTCGGGCGGCACGTAGGTGTTCACCCGGAGGGTGAACCTGGCGACGCGTTGCTCGCCGGGCCCCGTCGATGTGGCGTAACGCTCGCCCGAGGGCAGCATGCTCACACCGACCATGTTCCCGATGGTGGCGACCCGCGTGAACGACTGCGCCATGAGGTAGCCGTAGTAGCGCGTTCCGTTGCCGTGCGGGGTCAGGGTCCACTCGAAACCGATCTGTTCGCCGGGGCGGACCGGCAGCTCGGGATCATGGTCGCTGCGCAGCTCCGACTGGCAGACGATCGAGGGGGCGTCGCTCTGGACGCTGTGGAAGCGGGCCAGGATGAAGGTGCTCATGTCGTCCGCCTCTCAACCCTTGCCCAGGGTGCGCGCTCGGGTCAGTGCTTCATGGGTCGCGTCGTCGAGCCAGGTCACCGCGTCCGGCGGGAAGTGCCGGCGGTCCAGGTCACGGGCCCAGTGCGCGGGGATGATCTGCTCGGCCACCAGCGAGTAGGCGACGAAGCGCGCGCAGGCGATCGCTCCGGCCGGCACCAGGTGGCCCGGGTCGTGGAAGCCCTCGGGGTAGTTCGGGTGCTCGTTCGGTCCCAGGTGCACGAAGAACGGACGCACGCCTTCCGGGCCGAGCTCAGCCCACCAGCCGCGGCTCTGACCGTAGAGGTCGATGTAGGGGACGCTGCATTCGGCCGCCACGCCCGCCTGCGCCATCACGTACTCCGTGATGCTCTGCGGCAGATTGCCGTGGACATCGTGGGTGTCCCGCTCGTGCGGGCTGACGAGGACCGGATGCGCGTTGCGCTCCCGCGCTCCGTCGATGAACCGGCGCAGGTAGACCGGGAAGTCGCCGTAGGCCTCGGTCCGGAGCCACTCCTCGGGCTTGCCGTCGTTGATGCCGAAGGAGGCGAGCAGATAGTCCCCCGGGCGGATGTTCGCCAGGATCCAGTCGAGGCGGCCACGGTCGCTGAACGTCCGCGTGCTCGCTCCGGCCCGGGCACAGTTCACGACCTCCACCTCGGGTGCGAGGAAGAGGTGGAGCACCTGGCCCCAGCCGGTCATGGGGGCCTTGCTCATCTCGCGTGTCACGACCGCCGACCCTCCGGCCAGGAAGATCCTGGGCGGCCCCGCCGGCGAGAGGTTCCCGTCACACCGCACGCTCCCACCCTCCTTCCCGCACCAGGTGACGCGCGTCGTAGAGGTCGGCCTCGGCGCCCAGGGGGGCCGCGTCGAGGTGCGCGGCGGGGGCGGACAGCTCGCCCACCGGTCCGGACGGCCCGAGGTCGGCGGCGTTCGTGTCGCCCAGGGCGTCGATCTCCTCGTACACCCGCTCGCAGTTGCCGTCCCCGCGGTACGCGAAGAAGTGCTCGGCCCGCTCCCGGTAGGGGCTCTCGACCGTGAACCCGCGTGCCACGGCCGCGATGATCTCGTCGACCGCCTCGTCCACCGTGCGGCAGACCGGACCGAAGCCGTGTTCCGACAGGTTGAAATAGCCCCGCTTGTAGTGCCGTCCGTAGAAGTCCTCCTCGTCGAAGGGGACGTGGACGAGCGGAATTCCCATATAGGCCACGTCGAAGAAGACCGACGAATAGTCCGTGACCATGAGAGAGCACTCCTTCATGGCCTGCTGGACGTTGCGGGTCTTCGGGTCGGCGACCTTGATGGCGGGGGAATCCATACGGAAGTTGTGCAGGTACGGCCGGATCTCGTAGTGCGGGAAGAACTCCAGGTCGACGCCGAAGCGTTCCAGCGCCGTCGCGAGCCGCCGGTCGGACAGCAGTGACCGGTAGAAGCGGAAGTACTCGGACTGGGTGAAGGCCGTCTTGGCCGGCCCCGCCGACTTCTTGTAGGAAGCCGTCACGATCCACTGCCGCCAGGTCGGCATGAGCAGAATCCTCGGCCGCTCGACCGGCTCCCGGCGCAGTGCGTCGAAGCGGGGCAGACCCGCCAGCACCGCGCGGTCCCCGTACCCGGCCTCCAGCGCCAGGTACTCGCGCTCCTGGCGTCCGGTGGTGACGATCATGTCGTAACTCGTGATCCGCTGGTCCACGCCGGCGGTCACGTCGTTGTAGATGATTCCGTGCTGCAGGAAGACCCGTTGGTACTTCAGCAGCTCGCCGAACCGGTGCAGGAAGAGCACCTTCCGGTAGCCCTCGGGAACCAGGTAGGACTCGGAGTCGTAGGAGCCGATGAGCTTGGTCGCGTGCAGCAGGTACATCCGGTGCTTGAACGAACCGAGCTTGATCACCCTGCCGAAGCGGGCGACCTTGGCGTAGTCGGCGGACTTGCCGTCGATGACGTAGTACGCCTTGCGGCGCTTGCGGTGTGTCCGCATCCACTTGAAGAAGTGGTACGAGTTGTCCTGGGCGGTGTCCGTGCGCTCACCGATGAGCCAGATCTCCCGGGAGTTGAGGAACGGGTACGTCAGCCAGTAGGCAAGGCGCATCCGCCACCCGGGGTTGCGGGTCTTGAGGATGCGGATCTCACGAGCCGCGCGCCACAGGGTGTGTCTGGCCCGGGCCCCGATCTTCCGGTCGATCAGACGGAGGTGGAGCGCCTCCTGACCACCGATGGTGAGCATGTAGCGGTGCCGGCCGATCCGCCCGGGGCCCTTGAGCCGGTGGAGCGGAAGCCGTGCCTTCATGACGACGTTGCGCTGGCGCGACCGGTCCACCCGGTGGACCCGGAGCCGGAAGTCCCCGACCCCGAACCCGCCGCGGACCAGGGACGCGAGGGGGATCTCGGCGTACCAGCCGGCGTAGAGGTCGCGGCCGTTGCGGGAGTTCCAGAGGTCACGCCGGGCCACCTGCCGCAGCTCCACGCTGATCTTGGCCTTCGCCGTCTGGTAGACGAACTCCATCGGGTTGTGCAGCGGGCCGCTGATGTCCATCCCGGGGAAGGACATGCAGCCCTCGACGACCAGCACGTCGCCGCGGGTGCGGACCGACTCCACCACGACGTTGGGGTCGTTGACCCGCGCGGCCCGGGTGTTTCCCGCACCGCCGTCGAAGCTGCGGTGGAATCCGTCGTCGTCGATCTCCAGCCTCAGCTCGGCCCCGGCGAGGAACGGCGCCGGGTCCCGGAAGAGTTCGAAGTTGCCGCTCTTGGCCGCGTAGTGGTCGAGCTGCTGAACCGCGTTGGTCGCGAACTCCAGAATGACCTCGTCGGGTATCTGGGTGTAGTGCCGGTGGATGTCCGGGAACATCTCCGCCAGCTGGGCCCGCCCCATGACGTTGCGTGCGTTGCACAGGAAGCCCTTGTACGTACGCGTCACGTAGCGCTGGAACATGCGCCGGATGTCGGACCGCTCGGTGGCGGTGTAGTTCAGCAGGAAGTGGTTGAGCCGCAGGTGGTCACGGTAGTTGGCCGGCTTGCTCCACAGCGAGTCCATGATGGACGAACCGTCGGGGCGGCCCCGGTAGTAGTAGACGGGGCGGTCGACGATGCTGATCGCCCCGGCCTTCAGCATGCTCGGCAAAGTGACCCAGGAGTCCTCGAAGTGGACCCCCTCGCCGAACCGTACGCCCAGCCTGCGCAGCAGGTCGGTGCTGAACACCTTGTTGCAGGCGGAGCCGCTGAAGATGAGGTCGGGCACCTCGGCGAAGTCGTCGATGCGGCGGTCCCCGCCGCCGAAGTACTTCTTCCACGGCCCGTACGGCCGGTCCGGGAAGTTCACGAGGTCGCCGACGACCACCTCGGAGCCGTCCCGCCAGGCCGCCTGGAGCATCAGGGAGAGCGCCTGCTCCCCGAGGATGTCGTCGGAGTCGAGGAAGGTGACATAGGGGGCGGTGACCCGGTCGAGGCCGTTGTTGCGGGCGTTTCCGAGCCCGCCGTTCTGCTGGTGGACCACGGTCACGTTGGCGTAGTACCCGGCGAATTCGTCCAGGATCCGGGGCGTCTCGTCGGTCGCGCCGTCGTCGACCAGGATGACCTGGGTGGCCGCGAAGCCCTCCTGGGCGGCGAGGGAGCCCAGGCAGTCGTCCAGGTACTTGGCCACGTTGTAGCAGGGGACGACGACGGCCATCTCGAAGGGGTGTTCCTGGGTGGCGAAGGGCCGGTGGAGCCGGCCGCGCCACCACATCCACGGCGCATCGGGGTCGCTCTGGGCCAGGTCGAAGGTCCGGCGGCCCGCCGTCGCGCCGCGCAGGGCGAGGTTTCCGCTGACGGTGCGATAGCCCTCGTAGTCCTCACCGTCCGAGGTGAAGCAGAGCCCGCCGAGTTCGGCGTCGCGCACGTTGAGAGGCGAACGCGAACGAGCCCGGTTCCACTCGACGACAAGGGAGACGTTCCAGACCGTGCTCTCCGCACGGTCCTCGCCGATCAGCCGCGCGAGGTCCACCGCCCCGCCGAACGAGACGAATCGGTCGTCGATCTCGACGCCCGGCACGGGGGCGGTGACGTCCTTCTTGGTGTGCCGATTGCGAACGGCCAGGGTGAGCTTGAGGTCGTCGCCCGTCTTGATCCGCCCGAACCGGTTGACCAGCCGTCCCTGGAACCGCAGTGTCGACGGCTCGTCGAGCGACCAGCTGTCGAGCTGGGCGAAGAGCGGCTCACGGACGAGCTTGTCCTGCGTCAGACCGAGTTCGGTGACATCGAGCATGCGCCGGGCGTTCGGCAGATGCAGATGGTCTCCCGACCAGTAGACGCGCCCTTCCTGCTCCAGGAGGAAGGACGAGAGCACACTCTTGCGCTGCGCGTAGTCCAGCGTCGTCAGCGCGGCCTCGATCTCCTGGTACATGACGAGGTACGCCCGCACCCGGTCCACGGGATCGCACAGTTCGAAGGCCTCGTCACTGACCGAGAACAGATAGTTGCTCGCGATCTCCGCGAAGCCCTGCTGGAACTCGGGGTCGCCCTCGGCGAGCGCCCGCATGTACAGCCGGAGGTCGTGCGCGAGGAACTTGGAGTCCTTGCGGACCTTGAGCTGCCACAGACCGCGGTCGAGGAGGAAGGCGTCCGTGGCGCGGTGCACGGCGACCCGGTCCCTGATGCTGCGCAGTTCGCCGGTGCGGCCGGTGATCGAGCCGCCGTCGGGCTCCCACATCCACCGGTACACGGGGTCGGTGATGACGGTGATGCCGTCGGCGAGGCAACCGGCGACGGTGGAGAAGTAGGTGTCCTCGTAGAAGACCCCCTCGGGGAACCACACGCCCGCCCCTCGCAGGAAGTCCGTGCGATACAGCTTCGCCGCCGCGATGGGGTCGGTCAGCATCAGGGGGAAGTCCGCGAGGCCGGGCACCGTACGCGCCATGGCGTACACCTCCGGAGCCCATGCCTCGCTGTCGCCGGTGGCCCGGTTGACCCGGATCGCCCGGCCCGCCGTGATGTCGCTGCCGCTCTCCAGCGCACCGGCCAGCAGCAGCTCGCACGCCCGGGGCGGGAGTTCGTCGTCGGAGTCCAGGAACAGCACGTACCGGCCGGCCGCCTGGGCGATGCCCATGTTGCGGGGTGCGCCCACCCCGCCGCTGTTCACCGGCCTGCGCAGCACCCGGACCCGGTTGTTGTTCCCCCCGAAGCTCATGACGACGTCGAGGGTGTTGTCGGTCGAGGCGTCGTCGACGACGATCACCTCGACGCGTTCGTACGTCTGGTTGACGGCCGACTGCAGCGCCTTCCCGATCGTCGTGGCCGCGTTGTAGGCGGGAATGACGACCGTCACCCAGACGTCAGGGGTGTCCTGTTCGTAGCTCATCCGAAGCTCCCTCACTCGCCCGGGAAACCGTGTTGCTGATGTGGCTGGTGGGTGTGGGGGGCGTAGATGGGGCGCGCCTGTCGCAGAGGCTGTGTCTCCCAGTCGTACACGCGCTCCCCGGGCTGCTGGGACTCGGGCGCGTACGGTGGCCAATCGCTCGGGGCGAGCGGCTCGTAGGGCTGCGGATAGGGCTGGAACCCGGGGTCGTCCTCCGGCTGCGGGTTGAGCAGCTCGGTTTCGGCCAGGATCTGTTCGGGCATCCCGCGGCGGTGCCGACCGCGGTGGAGGTGGGGGGCGATGCTGCCGGCCTCGCTCGGAGCGGCCGCGTTCAGCTCGGCCATGACGGCGGTGAAGTCGCGGGTGGAGAGCCAGAACTTGTACATGATGATGAGCTCGAAGACGCCCATCAGGACCGCCGAGACCACGGTCGTCAGCAGGATGTGGCCGATCAGCGGCCCCACGATGAAGATGAACATCTGGAACTCGATGCCACTGATCAGATGGGGTCTGATCCGGCTGCGCAGCAGAGCCTGACGGACCCTGAGGTACCAGGGGAACCGGTGGCGGAACTGGGCGTGCAGGTCGACGACCTGGGCGTCGCCCGCCTGCTCCTTGAGCAGCTCGGCCTCGGCCTCGGGGTTCTCGCGCAGGAGATCCTCCATGAACCGGACCTTCGGCGCCTCCTCCTCGGCCCGGGAGGCGGCGGCAGCGGCTTCCGCCTCCTGCTGCTCCTTGGTGACCTTCTCGATCTTCGCCCGCATCGACATGCGCATCTTGTAGATCTGGAGGGCGTCGACGTAGCGGAGCATGTCGAGGAAGACGACCATCAGCGCGGCGAGCAGAAACCTTTCGTCCTCGCTGCGGAGGTACTGGCCGCCCATCAGGGCCAGGGCGCAGAAGAGCACCCGGATACGGTCGAAGACGTAGTCGAGCCAGCCGCCGAAGACCGTGCCGTTGCCCTTGAGCCGGGCGAGCTTTCCGTCGATGCAGTCGAGGATGAAGCTCAGGTGGTACAGCGCGGCCCCGATGAGCAGGGACTGGGTGTCGCCCTTGAGGAAGAACCCGGCGGAGCCGAGGCCGACGAACAGCGCGGCCCAGGTGACCCGGTTGGGAGTGATGAAGCCGAACCGCGCCATGACGATGAGCATGCGGGTCGCGACCGGGTCCACCAGGACCACCGTCCACCAGGCGTCACGCTTCTTGCAGGTGAGCTTCTGGACGGCGCGCAGGGACAGCTTGGCCATAACCCCTCAGTCACGAGAACGACAGCGAACACCTCCGTTCCGAATGGAGGGCCTCCATGTTCACGTAACCCCCGTGGGTTCTTCACATGAGAGATTCTTAGAGATTACCAAATGTTCACCAGTGAACCATCAGGTTTCCTACCTGTCGGATCGCGAAGTGATCACATTCGACGACGGGGCGTCACGGTGTGTGCCATGAACCGAAGGTGAGGGCCCCGTTCGGTGACTGTCGGTTCGCCACCGACAGCCGGCCCGCCGCGTCGACCGTCGCCAAGGTCACTCCGCCTGTGCGGTCGTGGACCATCGCGGGCATCCGGGGTGAGCGCGCGCCGAGGTCGTCCCACCAGACCCCCGTGTCGGGCCTCCCCTGGGCGTGGGCGCCGACCACACAGGTGCCGCCGGGCCCGGAGCGCACGAGGGCGGAGTACGTCCAGCCCTCCGCCGCGATGCCGGACGCCCCGGTGACGGGCCCCGCGCCGTCCGCACCACCGACCGGCAGGGCGGACCCGAAACCCGGCTGCCAGACGCAGGGCTCGTTCGTGTGCAGGTCCCGGGAGAGGAGTGTGCCGGGCTCGGGACCGGCCGCCAGCGAGCCCGGAGCCGGGGAGAGGGGGACGGTCCGGTCCTCGGTCCAGACCCCGCCGGCGCCGGTCCGGTGCCACCGCACCACGGCGGCGGAGTCCCTGGCTCGGGCGTAGAGCTCGACCTCGCCCCGGGCCGTGGTCACCGTCACGATCTCGTCGGCGACCCGGGCACCCCTCAGATGCTGCCACGGCGCCCAGCGTCCGTCCGCCCCCTGTGCACGGACGCTGATGCTGTGTCCGAAGTTCCGGACGAAGACGAACAGGCTGCCGGACGCGTCGAAGCCCGCGGCCGGGAACCCGACCTCGCGGCTCTTGTGCCGGTCGCCCGGGTTGGGACTGCCGAGGGAGTGCCAGGGAGTGAGCGGGCCGCCCGTGCGGTACTGCGCGGCCCGCACGACGGCGACGTCCTCCCCGCCGTCCTTCCGCGGCGTCCTGCGCAGTGCCAGAAGATGGACGAAGCCGTGCAGGTCGCGGAGTACCGCGAGACCGGGCATCAGGTGCGGTCCGGCCAGCCGCTCGGGGCCCTGCCAGACGAGGCCGCCCGGTTCCCACTGGGTCCAGCGCAGCACACCGCCCGCCGAGGGCAGAAAGGCGCTCAGCCTTCCGTCGAAGCCCTCGACCAGCCAGTGGGCCGTGTGCGGGTAGCGGAGCACGGTGGCGGCGTCGGCCCCTTCGTCCGCCCCCGCCCTGCGGCAGTCGACGAAGACCGGCTCGCCGGTGCTGTGCTGGTACTCCCGGGCGGCCGCGAGCGCGTCGAGTGCCGTTGCCGCGTGTCCGGGCGGTACGTCGTGCACCGGCACACCCGCGGTGTCGTCGTACCCCGACCGGACCGGATCGGGGTCCGGCAGGAGCAGCCGTTGCGGGCGGAGTTCGTGGAACTGGCTCAGCAGTTCCTCCTTGCCGCCGCCTTGCTGCACCGTCAGCGTCCGCGGGGCGTGGGAGACCCGGCAACCGCGCCCCTCGGCCTCGACGAGGGCACGGTCCAGAGCCGCCCGGCCCGCCTTGTCGTCGCCCTCGGTGCAGAGCACGGTGATGTCGGCGGCGTCCCGCTGAAGGGCGACGAGCGGAACGGCGTCGCGGTGCTTCGCTGCGACGACCGTCACCCTCGGGAGAGCGGCGGTGCTCATATCAGCCTCCAGTCGCTGAGGGTCAGGCCCGGGCCGTCCTCCTGGCGTGCGGCCGTCGGCCTGCCCTCGGTGTCCAGGACCGCCACCACCAGGCGCCCCTCCCCGTCGCGCGCGATCGAAGGGTCGCCCTGGCAGCGCATCGCGGTGTCGGTCCACCACACACCGGACTGCTCGTCCTCCGTCGCGCACACACCGAGATTGACGGTCCCGGTGATCCCCCGGACGGCCAGCACCGTGCAGTCGAAGCCGTCGAGCGAGGTCCTCAGCGCGGCGATGCGACCGTCCGCCGGGGCCCCTCCCAGCGGCAGGGGCCAGGATCCGGGCCGGAGGGCGACCACGCCTCCGCCGCCCGCGTCGGTCAGGTAGTAGGTGATCCGGCCGGGACCGGTCTCCAAAGGGGTCGCCGAGCCCGGCACCGGGACCACCCCCGCCGCCTCGGCCGGTTCCAGGGCCGCACCGGTCTTCGCCTGGCGCAGGTACAGGGCCGATACCCGGGTGGGAACGAGGACCTCCACCAGGCCGGTTGAGGTCGCCGCGGGGACGGGGGCGTCCGTCGCGCCGGCTGCCGGAAGGCTCTTCCAGGCCCCCCAGGCGCCCTTCGCGTCCTCGCGGCGCAGCTCCACCGAGCCGGAGCCGGTCGGGACACAGACGTGGAGCGCGCCGTCGGATGTGACGACGCCCGTGGGCGCACCCACTTCCCCGGCCGTCCCGATGTCCTTGTGGGGGTTCCCGAGCGCATGCCACTGAGTCATGGGCCGGGCCGTCTGGTACTGGGTGGCGTACATGACGTCGACCCGGGACCAGCCGTCTCCCGTCGGCCGCGTGCGGAGCCCCAGGAAGTGCGCGTAGCGGTTCTCGCCGTGCACCACACTCACGTGGGTCACACCCTTGGCCGGGAGGACCTCCGGCCCCTGCCAGCGATCACCGCCGACCGTGTTCTGCGTCCACCGCAGGACCGCGTCCCGCACGGAAACGTAGGCCGTCAGCCTGCCGTCGTATCCGGGCACGAGCCAGGGCCCGCCGAGAGGGCGGCCGAAGCCGGCTGCGGGTGAGTCGTTCCGCCGGGCGGCCGGACGTGGGGAGGCGCTGGGCATGGTCGTCGCCCTCCCGGGCAGGTGGTCCTCGCCGTGCGAGGGAGCGGAATCGGTCAGGGGCGGTGAGCGGTCGGCTCAGACGGGCCGAGCCGAGGCGGTGGTGAGCGGTCCGGGCCTGGCCCCGGCGGGGTCGCGCAGCGCGGCCGGATGCCGCAGGCACCAGCCCGCCCAGGCCGACTCCACCATCCGCCGGGCGTCATGGGCCGCCGACCAGTCCAGCTCCTCGCGGATCCGGTCCGCCGAGGCGACGACACGGGCCGGGTCACCCGGCCGACGCGGGGCGGAGGCCGGCTCCGCGGCAGGACCGTACCCCGTCACCTCGCCGATCAGCGCGATCATTTCGCGCACCGAAACCCCCTCCCCCCGGCCGATGTTGAGCGTCAGATCCGATCCCGGTCCCCTCCCGACGAGCGCTCGGGCCACCGACAGGTGGGCCGAGGCGATGTCGTCGACATGGATGAAGTCGCGGACGCAGGTACCGTCGGCGGTGTCGTAGTCGTCCCCGAAGACGACCGGGGCAGCGCCCTGGGTGAGCTTCTCGAAGACCATGGGCACGAGGTTGAAGACGCCGGCGTCGGCGAGGTGGGGCGCCGCAGCGCCCGCCACGTTGAAGTAGCGCAGCGAGGCCGTGGCCATGCCGTGCGCCTGCCCCGCCGCGCGCACCATCCACTCACCGGCGAGCTTGGTCTCGCCGTAGGGGTTGATGGGGGCGCAGGGAGTGTCTTCCGTCACAAGCGCCACGTCCGGCATTCCGTACACGGCCGCGGACGACGAGAAGAGGAACGCGTCCACCCCGCTGTCGACCGCCGCCTCCAGGAGCGTCCGGAGCCCTTCGACGTTCTCGCGGTAGTAGTGGAGCGGGCGCTCCACGGACTCGGCCACCTGCTTCTTGGCCGCGAGGTGCACCACGCCGCGTACTGACAGCTCCTTCATGGCGCGTCGCAGGCCGGCGGCGTCGAGCGTCGAGCCACGGACGAAGGGCACGCCGTCCGGCACGCGCCCGCTGTCGCCGGTGGAGAGGTCGTCGTAGACGGCGACCCTCTCACCGGCCTTCGCCATCGCCCGTACGACGTGAGCTCCGATGTAGCCCGCGCCGCCTGTGATCAACCAAGTCATGAGCGAATAATAGTTCGATGCCCCGATCTCCCTTTACTCGCATCGGCATACGAGGTCCAGCGCTCATCTGTTCTATAGTGCTCGGTCAGTCGAACATTCACGGACCGGCCACACCCCCCACCCGAGTCCCCCGTACTCCCCGCCCCTGCGGGCCATGAGATTTGAGGACTCGCGCACGATGAGCAACGACGAGACGACCCCGGGCCCCCGCGCCTCCCGACGTGCGGCGAAGCCCCGCAAACGCCGCCGCGGCCTCAAGATCACGCTCGGTGTCCTGCTCGTCCTCGCGCTCGCCACCGGTGGCACCCTCTACTGGCTCTACAGTCAGCTCGACGGGAACATCAAGGGCGTCGACATCAACAAGGCGCTCGGTGAGGACCGTCCGGAGAAGCTCCCCACCAGCGGGCAGAACCTGCTGGTCCTCGGCTCGGACTCGCGGGCCGGGGCGGAGAACAAGGAGCTGGGCGGCGGAGGCGCCGTCAGCGGCGCGCGCTCGGACACCGCGATGGTGGTGCACATACCCGAGGGGCGGTCGAAGGCCGTCGCCGTCTCCATCCCGCGCGACACCCTGGTGACCCGGCCCGAGTGCGTCAAGGACGACGGCTCGGCGGTGGCGGGCAAGGAGCGCGTCATGTTCAACTCCGTCTACGCGCAGGTCGGTCCGGCTTGTGTGGTGAAGACGGTGGAGAAGATGTCCGGCGTCCGCATCGACCACTACCTGGAGATCAACTTCGCCGGGTTCAAGGACCTGGTCGACGCCATCGGCGGGGTCACCGTCGACGTACCGCAGGACATCGACGACAAGGCGTCCGGGCTGCACCTCACCGCGGGCCCGCAGAAGCTGGACGGCACCGAGTCCCTGGCGTACGTCCGGACCCGGCACGGCATCGGCGACGGCAGCGACCTCGGCCGCATCGGGCTCCAGCAACAGTTCCTGATGGCCCTGCTGAGCGAGGTCAAGTCGCAGGACCTGCTGGGCAGCCCGGCGAACTCGTACAAGATCGCCAAGTCCGCCACCAAGTCGCTCACCACGGACTCCTCCCTCGCCTCGCTCACCTCGCTGGCGGAGTTCGCCCGCTCCATGAACGGTGTCGACCCGGCCTCCATGGAGACGATCATGCTGCCGGTGGCGTACGACAAGATCGACCCGAACCGGGTCATCGCCTCCGAACCGCAGTCGGGTCAGCTGTGGAAGGCGATCCGCGAGGACACCACGATCCCCGAGGAAGCGAAGAAGTCCCCCGCCACCGGAGGCTGACGGGCCGTCGTACCGCTCCCCCCGTGACACCCTGCCGGGATGAGCGAGGACGAAGCGGTGCTGGTGATCGTGGACGGCGCCAACGTGGTCGGGTCCGTGCCCGACGGCTGGTGGCGGGACCGGCGCGGGGCGGCGGTCCGGCTGCGCGACTCCCTGGTCCCGTACGCCACGGCCGGGCTTCCCGGTCTGCCCGGACCGGTCGAGATCGTGCTCGTGGTCGAGGGAGCCGCCCGGGGCGTCGTATCCGTGGCCGGGGTCCGGGTCGATTCGGCCCCCGGCAGCGGCGACGATCTGATCGCCGGGCTGACGGCCGCCGCAGGCCCCGACCGGGAGTGCGTCGTCGTCACCTCCGACCGCGGACTGCGGCAGCGGGTCGAGGCGTACGGGGCCCGGTGCGTGGGACCCCGTACGGTGCGGCTGCCGCCGCCACCGGAGCGGGAGCGCTAGCGCCCTTCCCTGGCCATCCGGCTGTGGGAGCGCCCGTACGCGAAGTAGACGATGACGCCGATGACCATCCAGGCACCGAAGCGGACCCAGGTCTCCACCGGCAGGTTGAGCATCAGCCAGACCGAGGCGGCCACCGAGAGGATCGGGAGAAGCGGGACCAACGGCGTACGGAACGCGCGGGGCAGGTCCGGCTGGGTGCGGCGCAGGACCAGGACGCCGAGGGCGACGACGACGAACGCGAAGAGCGTGCCGATGTTCACCAGGGTGGCGAGTTCCTCGATGCTGGTGAACCCGGCGATGATCGCGATCACCACGCCGAGCAGGATCGTCGGCCGGTACGGGGTGCGGAAGCGCGGGTGGGTCTTGGAGAAGAAGCGCGGGAGCAGGCCGTCCCGGCTCATCGCGAAGAAGACGCGGGTCTGGCCGAGCAGCAGGATCATGCAGACCGTGGTGAGACCGACCGCCGCGCCGAAGCTGATCAGACCGGCGTAGAACGGATGCCCGGTGGCCTTGAAGGCGTCGGCGAGCGGGGCGCTGATGGACAGTTCGCTGTAGTGCTGCATGCCGGTGACGACCAGGGAGACCGCCACGTAGAGCACCGTGCAGATCAGCAGCGAGCCGAGGATGCCGCGCGGCATGTCGCGCTGGGGCAGCTTGGTCTCCTCGGCGGCGGTGGCGACCACGTCGAAGCCGATGAAGGCGAAGAAGACGATGGAGGCGGCGGTGAAGATGCCCATCACGCCGAAGTTGGTGGGTTCGTAACCGAACATCAGCTGCACGAGCGGGGCGTCCCAGCCGCCGCCCGTCTCCTGCTTCTCGGCCGGGGGGATGAAGGGCTTGTAGTTCTCGGCCTTGATGAAGAACAGGCCCGCGATGATCACCATGAGGACCACGGCGACCTTGATGGCCACCACGACCGAGGTGACCCGGGCGGAGAGCTTCATGCCGATGACCAGGATGACGGTCAGCACCAGCACCAGGGCGAAGGCCAGGATGTCGAAGCCGAAACCTTCCGCCACGTCGGGGCCCGAGAGCACCTCGGGCATCGTCCAGTCGACGTTGTCCATCAGGGAGCGGACGTAGCCGGACCAGCCGACCGCGACCACCGCGGTGCCCAGGGCGAACTCCAGAACCAGGTCCCAGCCGATGATCCAGGCGACCAGTTCGCCCAGGGAGGCGTACGCGAAGGTGTAGGCGGAACCGGCCACCGGGACGGTGGAGGCGAACTCGGCGTAGCAGAGCGCGGCCAGGGCGCACACGACGCCCGCCGCGACGAACGCGATGGCGGTGGCGGGGCCCGCCGTCTCCTTGGCGACCTGGCCGGTGAGGACGAAGATGCCGGTGCCGATGATGACGCCGACGCCGAAGACCGTCAGGTCCAGGGCGGAGAGGGACTTCCTGAGCCCGTGTTCCGGCTCCTCGGTGTCCCGGATCGACTGTTCGACGGACTTGGTGCGGAACATTCCGTTTCCGCGGGGTGGTGTGACCTGCGCGCTCACCTGCGTACCTCCACGCATTGGTTGTGAACGCCATGATTCGGACCGGCCAGGCACGGGAACGCGCCATCCGGCCCGCTTCACGCGAATGGGCCGGGAGAACCACCCGTACAGGGGCGGTTCTCCCGGCCCGTCGGCCGTACGGAGAGCTGCGGATCAGTCGCGGGCGGGCTCCACCGCGCGGCTCTCGAAGCGGCCGTCGAGCTTGGCGACCAGGCCCGTCACCTGCCGGGCGATGTCCGGCGCGGTCAGCCCGATCTCGGTCATGACCTCGCCACGCGAAGCGTGGTCGAGGAAGACCGGCGGGATGCCGAAGTCGCGCAGCGGTACGTCGACACCGGCGTCGCGCAGGGCCTGGGAGACAGCGGAGCCGACGCCTCCGGCGCGGCTGTTGTCCTCGACGGTGACGACGACGCGGTGGCGCTCGGCGAGCGGGGCGAGCGCCTCGTCGACAGGCTTGACCCAGCGGGGGTCGACGACGGTACTGGAGATGCCCTGGGCGTCCAGCAGGTCGGCGATCTCCAGGCACATCGGGGCGAGCGCGCCGACGGAGACGATCAGGACGTCCGGGCGGGCCGCCTTCGGCTCGCGCAGGATGTCCATGCCGCCGGCCCTGCCGACCGCCTGGACGGCGGGGCCGACCGCGCCCTTGGAGAAGCGGACCACGGTGGGCGCGTCGTCGACGGCGACGGCCTCGCGCAGCTGGGCGCGGACCTGGTCGGCGTCGCGCGGGGCGGCGATCCGGAGGCCGGGCACGCACTGGAGGATCGACATGTCCCACATGCCGTTGTGCGAGGCGCCGTCCGTGCCGGTGATGCCGGCCCGGTCCAGGACGAAGGTGACGCCGCACTTGTGCAGGGCGACGTCCATCAGCACCTGGTCGAAGGCGCGGTTGAGGAAGGTGGCGTAGACCGCGAAGACCGGGTGGAGGCCGCCGGTGGCGAGGCCGGCAGCGGAGACCGCGCCGTGCTGCTCGGCGATGCCGACGTCGTAGATCCGGTCCGGGAAGGCCTCCTCGAACCTGCCGAGGCCGACCGGCTGGAGCATGGCGGCCGTGATGGCGACGATGTCCTCGCGCTCCTGGCCGAGCTTGACCATCTCCTCGCCGAAGACGGAGGTCCAGTCGAGGCCGGAGGTGGAGATGGGCAGGCCGGTGTCCGGGTGGATCTTGCCGACCGCGTGGAAGCGGTCCGCCTCGTCCTCCAGGGCCGGGGTGTAGCCGCGGCCCTTCTCGGTGAGGCAGTGCACGATGACCGGGCCGCCGAAGCGTTTGGCGCGCTGGAGAGCGGATTCCAGGGCCTCGATGTCGTGGCCGTCGATCGGGCCGACGTACTTCAGGCCGAGGTCCTCGAACATGCCCTGCGGCGCGATGAAGTCCTTGAGGCCCTTCTTGGCGCCGTGCAGGGTGTCGTACAGCGGGCGGCCGACGACGGGCGTGCGCTCCAGGAAGTCCTTGCCGCGGGCCAGGAACCGTTCGTAACCGTCGGTCGTACGGAGCGTGGCGAGGTGGTTGGCCAGGCCGCCGATGGTCGGGGCGTAGGAGCGCTCGTTGTCGTTGACGACGATGACGAGGGGGCGGTCCTTGGCGGCGGCGATGTTGTTCAGCGCCTCCCAGGCCATACCGCCGGTGAGCGCGCCGTCACCGATGACCGCGACGACGTGGTCGTCCTTCTTCAGGACCTCGTTCGCCTTGGCCATGCCGTCGGCCCAGCCGAGGACGCCGGAGGCGTGGCTGTTCTCGATGATGTCGTGGTCGGACTCGGCGCGGGAGGGGTAGCCGGAGAGGCCGCCCTTCATCTTGAGGCGGGAGAAGTCCTGGCGGCCGGTGAGCAGCTTGTGGACGTAGGCCTGGTGGCCGGTGTCCCAGAGCACCTTGTCCTTGGGGGATTCGAAGACCCGGTGCAGGGCGATGGTGAGCTCGACGACGCCCAGGTTGGGTCCGAGGTGGCCGCCGGTCTTGGACACCGCGTCCACCAGGAAGGTGCGGATCTCCTCCGCGAGCTGGTCCAGCTCACCGAGGCTGAGCCGGTCCAGGTCGCGCGGTCCCTTGATGCGGGTCAGCAGATCCACCCGTGCCTCCTTGCGTTTGAGCTGATCGAGCGTGCCGATCCGATGAGTCTAATGTTCCGCTACCGGACGTGAGCAGCGGGCGGCCGTGTTCGTAGCGATACCCGGACACGCGCAGGTGCCCGGCAGCCCCTCTCGGGACGCCGGGCACCTGCGCGAACGTGCGGTCAGGCGCGACCCGCGGTCNCGCCGCGATCTTGGAGGCCCAGAACAGGCCGCCGATCGCCGCGAAGGTGCCCGCGATGGAGAAGACGGAGATCCGGATCGCGGTGACGTTGATGCCGGCGCGCCGGGAGGCCTCGACGCTGCCGCCGAGCGCGAAGATCTTCCGCCCGTAGGCCGTCCGGCGGAGCAGGAAGTCCGTGCCGACCAGGACGATCAGGAAGAGGACCAGCGCGAGCGGCAGGCCGCGGTACTGGTTGAACATGTACGCGGCGGCGAAGGCGAACACCGCGAGGACCGCGGTGCGCACGGCGATGTCGGCGATCGGGCGGGACGGGATGCCCGCGGCCTCGCGGCGGCGGGTGTCCAGGAAGGCGGCAGCGAAGTAGCCGACGACCGCGATGGCGGCGAGTCCGTAGGCGGCGGCGACGTCGGTGAAGTAGTACGTGGTCAGCTGGCCGACCACCCCTTCGCCGTCCAGGTTGATCGTGCCGGAGTCGCCGAGCAGCTGGAGCATGAAGCCGAGCCAGAACAGCAGACCGGCCAGGGTGACGGCGAAGGCCGGGGCCCCGATCCGGGCGAAGAAGAAGCCGTGGATCGCGCCCATCACCGCGCCGCTGACGATGGCGACGACGATCGCCAGCCATTCGTTCATGCCCTGGGTGACGCTGAGCACCGCGACCAGGGCGCCGGAGACGCCGGAGACGGAGCCGACCGAGAGGTCGATCTCGCCGAGCAGCAGGACGAAGATGATGCCCACGGCCATCATGCCGGTGGCGACCATGGTGACCGCGATGTCGCTGATGTTCTTCGCGGAGAGGAACTCGGAGTTCAGGCTCTGGAAGACGATGGCGATGATCGCGAGGCCGATGATCACCGGGATCGAGCCCAGGTCACCGCCGCTGATCTTGCGCTTGAACTCGGTGACGTAGCCGGCGAGGCCCTGCTCGCGGATGAGCAGCCGGGGGTCGACGGCCGTGGCGGCGCCCTCGGCGGCGTCCGGGTTGCCGACCGGCGGCGTGTCCACCGGGTCGCTGCCCTTGTCCAGCGAGGTGCTGCTCTTGTCCACCGTGTTGGTGGTCTCGTCGGTGGTCACTTGGAAACCTCCGCGTTGCGCGCCGCACGTCGGGTCACGGCGTTGTCCGTGGCGCCCGTGATGGCGGAGATGATCTCTTCCTGGGAGGTGGTCTTCACATCGAAGACACCGTTGTTCCGGCCCAGCCGGAGCACGGCGACCTTGTCGGCCACGGCCTTCACGTCGGCCATGTTGTGGCTGATGAGGATGACCGCGTGACCGCGCTCGCGCAGCCGCTCGACGAGGTCGAGGACCTGGGCGGTCTGCTCGACGCCGAGGGCGGCGGTCGGCTCGTCGAGGATGACGAGCTTGGGCTCACCGAGCATCGACCGGGCGATGGCCACGGTCTGGCGCTGGCCGCCGGAGAGCGAGGCGATCGGGATACGGACGCTCGGGATCCGGATGGAGACCTCGTCCAGGATGCCGAACTTGCGCAGCTCCCGGCCCAGGTAGAGGTTGCCGACGACATCGATGTTGTCGCACAGCGCGAGGTCCTGATAGACGGTCGCGACGCCCAGGTTCTGGGAGTCGTGCGGCTTGTTGATCTGCACCGCCCGGCCCTCCCACTCGATGACGCCGTCATCGATGGGGTGCACTCCGGCGATCGTCTTGACCAGCGTTGATTTACCGGCGCCGTTGTCGCCGACCAGGGCGACCACCTCGCCGGCGTGGACCTCAAGCTCTACATCGGTGAGTACCTGGACGGCACCGAAGCGCTTGGAGACCCCTCGCAACGCCAACACGGGCGTAGCGGACACATGAACCATCTCCTTCGCCGCCTGACCGGCGGGGATGCCGCACCCGGGGGAAGGCGCGGCGGTGTCGAGCAGAAGAGATACGGGAAGAGCGGTGAAGCGTTCCGTCCGGCG
>NZ_QWFA01000107.1 GCF_003501885.1 Streptomyces globisporus | reverse complement strand
CTCCCTGGTCCCGGCCGGGATCGCCGCCCTCGCCTTACTCACGATCCTGCCCGCGGTCCCCGCCACCGCCGCACCGGCCCAGGACCCCGCCGCCCCGGCCGCGTTCCGCGTCACCACCCCCGCCGAGCGCAGGACAGCCGCCCGCCTCGACGCGATGCGGGACGACCCGGCCCGGCTCAAGGCCTTCTTCGCGGCGCTGCCCAAGGGCGGCGACCTCCACAACCACCTCTCGGGCGCGGTCACCACCGAGTACCTGATCCAGCTCGCGGGCGAGAACGGCCTGTGCATCGACGCCACCGACACCGCGGTGCGCCCGCCCTGCGGACCGGGCACCCGGCCGGCCGCCGACGCCCGCACGGACGCGGAGTTCCGGCAGCGGATCGTCCGCGCCTGGTCCATGCAGGACTTTCCCGCCGACCAGTCGGGCCACGACCACTTCTTCGACACCTTCGGCAAGTTCGGCGAGGCGACGCGCGACCGCGGCAAGATGCTCGCCAACGTCGCCAACACCGTCGTGGAGCAGAACCAGTTCTATCTTGAGACCCTGGTCACCCCCGCGTCGGACGCCGCGAAGAAGCTCGCCGACGCCGTGGGCTACGACGCCGACCTCGCCGCGCTCCACCGGAAGCTGGTCGCCGGCGGAAAGCTCGACGGGGTCGTCGACGAGGCCGTACGGGAGGCGGACGCCGCCGACGCCCAGTTCCGGGAGACGGCGCACTGCGACACCGGCCGCCCCGACCCCGGCTGCCGCCTGCCCGTCCGGTGGATCTCCCAGGTCTCCCGCGGCAGTTCGAACGAGCGCGTGTTCACGCAGATGGCCGTCGGTATGCGCCTCGCGGAGCGCGACCCGAGGTTCGTCGCCGTCAACCTCGTCCAGCCGGAGGACGGGGGGAGCGCCCTGCGCAACTACCGCCTCCAGATGCGGATGCTCCAGTACCTGCGCACCCAGTACCCGGACGCCCGGCTCACCCTGCACGCCGGTGAGCTGACCCCCGGCCTGGTCAAGCCCGAGGACCTGACGTTCCACATCCGCGAGGCCGTCCAGGTCGCCGGAGCCGAACGCATCGGCCACGGTGTCGACCTGGTCCACGAGGACGACTGGCAGCAGCTGGCCCGGACGATGGCCCGGCGCGGCGTCGCCGTCGAGGTGCCGTTCAGCAGCAACAAGCAGATCCTGGGCGTCGCGGGCGACGACCACCCGTTCAACGCCTACCGCCGCTTCGGCGTCCCGGTGGTCCTGGCCACCGACGACCCCGGCGTCTCGCGCATCGACATCAGCCACGAGTACCAGTACGCCCGCGCCACCTACGGCCTGAGCTACACCGAGCTGAAGGACCTGGCGCGTGCCTCGCTGGAGCACGCCTTCCTCGACGGCGACAGCTTCTGGGCCTCCGGCTCCGCGCGCACCGGCTACCGCCCGGTCCGCGCCTGCGCCGGTTCGCAGCCGGGCGTCTCCCCGCCCGCACCGGCCTGCGCCCGCCACCTCGCGGACCACGCGAAGGCGGCCACCCAGTGGCGCCAGGAGGCCGCGTTCGCCGGATTCGAACGCCGCCAGGCCGGAGCGCGCTGACCCCGAACCACCGCTGACCAACGGGGGCGGGACCCGAGCGGTCCCGCCCCCGGGCACCAGGACGCGCGGCCCGAGCGGCCCGCGGTTACGCTCGCCGCATGGGAGAGAGCGGAGAGCGCGAGACCGCCGAGCCGCCCCCGGACCGGGGAACGCCCGAGGCCGAGCACGCCCGGCTCGCCGCGATCGTCGACGCCTGGGCCGCCGCGATCGTCGCGAACGACGCGGCACGGATCGCCGACTTCATGGCCGACGAGTGGGTCATCGTCTCCGAGTCCGGCATCACGGAACGGGAGACGTTCCTCGACTACGTCCGGTCCGGCGACCTGACCCATTCGGCGATGGAAGCCGTCACCCCGCCGAGGGTCCGGATCCACGGGGACACCGCGACGGTCACCGCCCGGATCACCAACACCGCCCACTACGGCGGGCAGCGCTTCGACGCCGACGAATGGACCACGGACGTGTTCGTACGGCGCGACGGGCACTGGCGGTGCGTGCTGAGCCACATCACCCCCGCGGCCCCGCCCGCCGGTTCATGACCCGTTCGCCACGGAGCGGGAAGCGCCTCGGCTACCCGGCTGCCGCGGCCGTCTTCGCCATCGGTATGGCGGGCACCACGCTGCCCACCCCGCTCTACGGCCTCTACCGGGATCAGCTCGGCTTCTCCGAGCTGATGGTGACGGTCGTCTTCGCCGTCTACGCCCTCGGAGTGATCGCCACCCTGCTGCTCGCCGGGAACGTGTCCGACGAGGCGGGGCGGCGGCCGGTCCTCCTCGCCGCCCTGGGCTTCTCGGCGGCCAGCGCGCTCTGCTTCCTCTTCGAGGGCGGGCTCCCCGCCCTGTTCGCCGGCCGGCTCCTCTCCGGGTTCGCCGCCGGACTGCTCAGCGGCGCCGCGACGGTCACGGTGATGGAGCTGGCCCCGCCGGGGCGCGCCGCACGCGCCGGGCTGGCCGCGACCGCCGCGAACATGGGTGGCCTCGGGTGCGGGCCGCTCCTGTCGGGACTCCTCGCCGAGTACGCCCCCGGGCCCCTGCGGCTCCCCTTCGTCGCGCATCTGGCACTGATCGCCGTGGCCGCCGTGCTGACCTGGTTCCTCCCCGAGACGGTCGCCTCCGCCCGCGTGAGGGGACTGCGGCTGCGGCCCCAGGGGCCGGCCGTCCCGCCCACGATGCGCGGCGTGTTCACCACATCGGCGGTGGCCGCCTTCGCCGGGTTCTCCCTGCTCGGCCTCTTCACGGCGGTCGCCCCCGCGTTCGTCGCCGAGACGCTCGACGTGCACAACCTGGCCCTCACCGGGCTCGTCGTCTTCTCCGTCTTCCTCGCCTCGACGGCCGGGCAGGCGCTCATGGGGCGGGTCGGGCAGCGCCGCGCCCTGCCGGGTGGCTGCTTCGTCCTCGTCGCCGGACTCGTCCTGGTCGGCGCCTCGCTGCTGTTCACCTCGCTGCCCCTGCTGGTCGCCGGGGCTCTGTGCGGTGGCCTGGGCCAGGGGCTGGCCTTCCGGGGTGCGGTGGCGGCGATCAGCGCGGCGGCCCCGCCCGAGCACCGGGCCGCGACCGTGTCCGCGTTCTTCGTCATCGCCTACCTGGGCATCTCCCTGCCCGTCGTCGGCGTCGGCGCCCTCACCCTCGGCATCGGACTGCGGAACGCCGGACTGACCTTCTCCGGCTGTGTGCTCGTCCTCGCCCTGGGCGTCGGCCTGTACCTGGCCCGCAGGCCTCCCGAGCCCCGGTGACGCAACGCTGCCCGGGTGAACCAGGGCCTCGACGACGTACGCGAAAACCCTTGTCGTACCCGTCGATCACGGTGCGAGACTGGCCGGGTGGACACAGCGACGCGCTTGCGGCAGACGGTCATCTCCTGGGCCGCGGACGACAGCGGCACCCCGGCGCCCGACGAGGCCGGGGCCGCGCGCGAGCTGGCGGCCGGGCTGGGCCTGCGCACGGTGGTGCTCGTCGAGGGCGTCAGCGACCGTGCGGCGGTCGAGGCGCTCGCCGAACGCCAGGGCCGCCCCCTGACCGCCGAGGGCGTGGTGGTCGTGCCGCTCGGAGGTGCCACCAGCATCACCCGTTTCCTACGCCTCCTGGGTCCCGACGGGCTCGATGTCCGGCCCGCCGGTCTCTGCGACGCGGCGGAACAGCGCTTCTTCCTCCAGGGCCTGGAGCGCACCGGATTCGGCACCGGTCTGGCCCCCGACGACCTGGAGACGCTGGGCTTCTTCACCTGCCACGCCGACCTGGAGGACGAGCTGATCCGGGCGCTCGGCACCGACGGCGTCCAGCAGGTCATCGACGACCAGGGCGACCTGCGCACCTTCCGGCTCTTCCAGCGACAGCCCGCCCAGCGGGAGCGGCCGGTCGAGGCGCAGCTGCGGCGCTTCATGGGAACCATCGGCGGCCGCAAGGAGCACTACGCCCGCGCGCTGACCGAAGCCCTGGACCTCGGCCGCCTGCCCCGGCCGCTGGACGGACTCCTGGCCCACCTCTGACGACCGGGCGTCTCCTCAGCGAGCGGCGAGGCTCGACCGCCGCACCACCCACCCGGACCACGTACGTCCTGGCGCTCTCCATGGACCTGCTGACTCCACGGGCCCGTCACCACCGACTGGAAGACGGAGAAGGGCCGCTTCCACCTGACCGTCGGTCTGCCCGTGAACAACACCGCCGAGGTCTGGATCGCGGCCGCCCGCGCCGAGGACGTCACCCACCCCGGCGCCCGCTTCCTGCGCATGGACGACGGCTGCGCGGTCTTCGCCGTCGGCTCGGGGCAGTACCGCTTCACGGCCTGAGGCCGCAGGGACCAGGGGCGTACGCCCTACCGGAGGTCATGCACCGCCGGTACGGCGTACGCGCGCTCCCGGCGCGGGGCTCCTCAGCCGTGGTGGAGCTCCTCGGCCGCCTCGGCCGGCTCCCGCACCTGATCCGCGGTCAGGTGTCGCACCTGCCGGATCAGCGCCGCAGCGTCGGCCACCTCCGGCGAGGGGCCGTCGCCGCGCGCCGAAGGGCGCACGCCGGTCAACGAGGCCAGGACGTCGACCGGTACGCCGAGCACCGCGGCGAAGCCGCCGAGCAGCTCGGCGTCGAGCGCCTTCGCCCCGTCGCGCCCCATGCGCACCGTCGAAGCGGCCTTGCAGACCCCGGACATCAGGCACATCGTCTTGGCGACGGCCAACTCGTTCAGGTTGCGCAGAGCGAGCAGGTGCACCAGGAGCGAGCCGAACCCCGGCGGGCCGGGCGGCCGAGGGGGCCGCTGCAGCGTCCGGGCGGGACGTGGTCGCTCCGCCATCGCCCTGGCTCGTACACGCAGGCGCTGCCGGTCGTCGGGGACGAGGGGCAGCGTGTGCTGGACCAGCACCGGGACCCATAAACCCGCGGTGCCTTCCAGGTCCAGTGCCGCGGCAGCGGGAGCCCGGCGATGACCAGCAGGTCGATGCCGTCCAGGCCGACCCGCCCGGCGAGGTCCCGCAGGAACTCCTCGCTCGCGGGAAGCCCAGGGCGCAGTGCGATCCCTGCCGTCCGCACCAGGCGCGCCACGAGCACCTCGGGGGTCGGGTACGCCGCTGTCTCCATCGACGTCACCCTATCGAAGGGGGACGCGCGGGGAGCTCCGCGTCCGGAAGCTCGTCATCGCTCCCTGAGACGTCGGGGCTCCCCGCGTCGGCCCGTCAGCCCTCGCGCCTCGACCGCCAGAGCAGCCAGATGAAGTACGGGGCGCCGATCACGGCCGTGAGCAGTCCGACGGGGATCTGCGCCGGGGCGATGACCGTCCGGCCGACCGTGTCGGACACGACCACCAGCAGCGCGCCGAGCAGCGCGCTGACCGGGAGGACCCGCGCGTGGCGGCGGCCCACCAGGGCGCGTGCCGCGTGCGGGGCGACGAGCCCGACGAACCCGATCACACCGACCGCCGCCACGGCTCCCGCCGTCAGGAGGACGGCGAGACTGAGCAGGCCCAGCCGGGTGGCCCCGATCCGCACGCCGAGCAGGGCCGGCGTCTCGTTGTCCAGCCCGATCAGGTCCAGTTCACGGCGCATCACCGCCAGGACGGGCAGCGCGACGACCAGAGCCACCAGCACCGGGATCAGCTCGGGGAACGTCCGCCCGTACGTCGAACCACCCAGCCAGGCCAGTGCCTTCGTCTCGTTGTACGGGTCGGTGAGCACGATCAGCAGACTCACGACCGCGCCCGCACCCGCGTGCACACCCATGCCGATGAGCACGAGACGGTTCTGCTCCAGACCACGGCGTGAGGCCAGACCGAACACCAGCGCCGCGGCCGCCGCCGCACCGGCCAGCGCGGAGCCGCCGATCAGCCAGAAGCTCGCCAGCGGGACGACGGTGAGCACGCTGACCGCGCCCACCCCCGCCCCGCTGACGACGCCGAGGACGCCGGGCTCCGCGAGCGGGTTGCGCGACACCGCCTGGACGGCGGTTCCCGCGACCGCCAGCGCCGCACCGGCCAGCAGAGCGGCGGCGACCCGGGGGACCCGCGTGTCCAGGACGTAACTGACGAACTGCCCCGACCGGCCCGCGAGCCAGTTGCCGACATCGCCCAGCAGCAGCGTCGCGTCGCCGAAGAGCGTCGCCACCACCACCGTGCCGAGCAGACCGACCGTCGTCACCACCAGGGTGACGACGAACGCGCGCCGGCTGCGCAGCCGGGCGAACGCCGTCGAGCCGCTGTCCGTGCCCATGTCGCGCGACCGGTAGGCCAGGACGATCAGGACGAGCGCACCGAAGCAGGTCGTGACGATGCCGGTGGGCACCTCCGCCCCCGCCTGGGCGCCGAACACCGCGCGCAGCAGCACGTCCGCGCCGAGCACCACGAGCACGCCCGCGAGCGCCGACGCCGGGAGGAACGCCCGGTGCCGGACCAGCCCCGGGACCCAGGTGCTGAGCAGCCGGACCGCCGCGGGTGCGCACAGGCCGACGAAGCCGACCGGCCCCGCGACCGCCACCGACACCGCCGCCAGCAGCACCGCGAGGATCACGGCGATACTCCGCGTCAGCCGGGGGCTCACCCCCACGACCGCCGCACCGTCGTCGCCGAGGGCGAGGATGTCGAGCCGTCGGCCCATCAGCATGAGCCCGGCGAACGCCACGAGGGCGACCGGGGTGAGCCGGTCGATGGACTGCATGCCGATCTGGGCGAGGGAACCCTCGCCCCAGGCGAACAGCCCGGTGGTCTGCTGGGAGCGCAGGAGCAGCAGCGTCCCGCTCAGGCCGGACAGTGCCAGGGTGAGCGCGGATCCCGCCAGCACCAGCCGGATGGGTCCGGCCCCCGCCCGGGACAGGCCGAGCACGACGGCCGCCGCGAGGAGTCCGCCGAGGAACGCGGTGGCCCCGGCGGGCAGCGCGGGCAGGGTGATGCCGAACGCGGCGACGGTGACCACCGCGAAGTACGCGCCCGCGTTCACGGCGAGCGTGTCGGGGGACGCCAGCATGTTGCGCGACACCGACTGGAGGGCAGCGCCCGCCGCGCCGAGCGCGCACCCGACGAGGAGCCCCGCGGCGAGCCGGGGCAGCCGGGAGTCCAGGACCACGGCGGCCGTCTGCTCGTGCGCGGTCCGGTCGGACGACGAGCCTGTCGCGAGCTGCCAGAGCGTGTGCAGATCGACGGCGGCGGTTCCCTGGCTCACGTGCGTCAGCGCGAGGGCGCCCAGGGCGAGGAGCCCCGCGAGCCCGAGGAGGAACATCCGGCCGCGACGGGCCGGTGGGCCGGCCGCCGCCGGGGACACGGCCCCGGCCGGACCGGCCGCGCCCGCCTCCGTCTTCACGGGGGCGGGCGGGGCGGTTGTGGTGCGGGTGCTCATCGTCAGGCGGTCAGCGCGCCGACGAGGGCGTCGACGTACTCGCGCATCGACGCGGTGCCGCCGAACATCCAGATGCCGTCGGGCAGCCGGTGGACCTCGTCGTTCTTCACGAACGGGAGGGACTTCCACACCGCGTTGTCCTTGAGGCCGTCGGCGAACGGGTCGCCGCCGTCGGAGTCGTTGGCGATGTAGGCGAACTGCGCGTCGCCGATCTTCGTGAGGCCCTCGACATCGGTCGCGGCCAGACCGTAGGCCTTGTCGCCCTTCAGCTTCCACGGGTCGATGAGACCGAGTTCGGTGTTCACGTCGGAGAGCAGCGAGCCCTTGACGTACGGGCGGACCGAGACCTGGTTGCCCTCCTGCCAGCCGTCGGCGAAGGCGACCTTCTCGCCGTCGAGCCCGGCGTCCGCCAGCTTCTTCTTGCCGTCCGCGATCGCCTTGTGGAAGGAGTCGATCTCGGACTTGGCCTTGTCCTCGGTGCCGGTGGCCTGGGCGATGAGGTTGACGGTGTCGACCATCTGGTCGATCTGACGGCTCGCGTCGGCCGAGCGGACCACGGCGACCGGAGCGGCCTTCGACAGCTGCGCGATGGCCGAGTCGGACAGGTCGGTGGTGGCGACGATGAGGTCCGGCTTCAGGCCGGCCACGGTGGCGACGCTGGGCTCGCCCCGGGTGCCTATGTCCTTGACGCCCTTGGTGAGCGGGGCCGCCGTGTCGTAGGCGGTGTAACCCTTCACGTCGGCGACGCCGACCGGCTGCACGCCGAGGGTCACCAGGGTCTCGACGACGTTCCACTCGGTGCCGACGACCCGCTTGGCCGGGCCGTCGAGCGTGATCTTCTTGCCGCGGGAGTCGGTGACCGTCACGGCGGTGTCCCCGGCGGACTCCTTCTTCGGTGCCTCGGTGGTGCCGCACGCCGTCAGGGCGAGCGCGGCCGCGGCGGCGAGGACGGGCCACGTCAGGTGCTGGTTCTTCATGAGGGTGTTCAGGGCCTTTCGGTACGAAGGTGGTGGCGGCCGACCGCGCGGGTGCGCGGGATGCCGGTGGGGGAGTCGAGTTCGACGTCGATACGGATGCCGTACGCGTCGGTGAGCCGCTCGGGGGCGTACACCTCGGCGGGCGTTCCCGCGGCGACGATCCGCCCGGACGAGAGGAGGACGACCTGGTCGGCCACGGAGGCGGCCTGGTCCAGGTCGTGGAGCACGACCCCGACGGTGACGCCGTGGGTGTCGGCGAGTTCACGGACGAGGTCGAGGATCTCCACCTGGTAGCGCAGGTCGAGAAAGGTGGTGGGCTCGTCGAGCAGGAGCACGTCGGTGTCCTGGGCCAGGCAGCAGGCGAACCAGACGCGCTGCAACTGCCCGCCGGAGAGGCTCTCCACCCCGCGGTCGGCGAACTCGGTGAGGTCCGTGACGGTCAGCGCGTGCTCGACCATCCGGGCGCCGTCCGGGTCCGCTCCCCGGATCCGGCCCCGGTAGGGGTGCCGGCCGAATCCGACCACGTCGCGCACGCTGAGCCCGGCCGGTGCGTTGCGGCTCTGGGCGAGCAGGGTGACGCGGCGGGCGAAGTCGGAGCGCGACAGGGCGAGGGCGTCGACGGGCGCGCCGTCCCCGGCCTCGGCCGCCACGGTCACGCTGCCGGTGCGGGCCTTGTGCAGCCGGGCCACGGCCCGCAACAGGGTGGACTTCCCACTGCCGTTCGGCCCGATGAGCGCGGTGACACGACCGCGCGGCAGCCGGAGGTCGGCGCCGTGGACGACGTCGGTGCGGTCGTACGCGATGGTCATGTCGCGGGCGTCGAGGCCCGCGTCGTCGGCGGGCGGCGTGGTGGCACCGGCAGCGGGCGCTGAGCGCCGTGGCGGTGGGTCTTCTCGGTCGAGGGCAGGAGCGATCACGAGCGTGAGGTTAGCCTAACCTAAATTGCCTTGGTCAAGGGGGATTCGGAATCGTGTCCTCCGTGTGATCCGCGGGCGGCTCGCGCATCGGTCGGCGGTCGCCGACGAGCGTGCGCGGCCGGGGGGTGTTGCGTCGCTCCGAAGCCCCGGATGGCGGTACTTTCCGGCCGAAGCGGCGATTTGGCGCACCAGGTCGCTTCGGCGTATTCGCAGGTCAGACGGTTGTTTCGGATTGAACCGCCGAAGTCTGTCCATATGCTGGACGATTCACGCGGGGCCTCTGAGCTGCCCGAATGACCATTCGGTCGGTTCGAACGTCCGTCTGCGGCTGGAAGCTGGCCGTCGATGTGCGCCTACTTTCCGCATGCGTAAGACTCCTGACCGCAATCAGGCACCCGAAGAAGGAGTTTTCACCCATGCGACGCAACCCTCACGCCATCTTCGCAACCATCACGGCGAGCACCCTTCTGCTGGGTGGTTTCGCGACCGCCACCGCGCAGGCCGCACCGGCGAAGGCGGAGAGTCTCTACGCGCCCTCGGCGCTCGTCCTCACCGTGGCCCGCGGCGAGGACCCGATGACCGCCACCGTCGAGCGGGCCGTGACGCTCGCCTGCGCCCCCACCGCCGAGGGAACCCACCCCGACCCCGCCGCGGCCTGCAAGGAACTGGCCGCGGTGCAGGGCAAGTTCGCCGAGCTCGCCGCCGGCCCGTCGAACCGGACCTGTACCCGTCAGTGGGACCCGGTCGTGGTGACCGCCCACGGCGTCTGGCAGGGCAAGCCGGTCCAGTTCAGCACCACGTACGGCAACGCCTGCGAGATGGCGGGCAGCATGAACGACAACGCCGTCTTCGCCTTCTGATCCACCGGGGTCTGCCGACGCCGGGCTGACGGGAGCACCACACCGTCCCGCCCTCCGCGTCCGGCCTCCCGCCCCGCCGGCGTGCCCCGCACACGCCCCCGTCCACGACGACCGGGAGCCTGCGGTCGCCCCAGCCGTCTCCGCCGCGGCCGGCTGCGATCCGCCCCGGTCGGTTGGTCACGAACTCCTCGGCCCGCTCACCGCCCGGATGACTTCTCCTGCGTCACCCGGGTCCCCGGATGGCGCAGCGAGATCAGGAACGCGATACCGAGCGCGATGGCCATCCCGTAGAAGACCCACTGGTTCGCCTCGGCGAAGTCCATCCGGATCGCCGCCATCGAATCCCGTACGGTCTCGGCCACCGGCCCCGAACCGGACGGCCCCCGGGAGTCCCCCTGGCCGGTCACCGACTGGGCGATGGATTCGGCGATACCGTGCGACTCACCGCTCGGCACTCCCTTGTCGCGCAGCGTCTCGTCCACCTTGCTGATCGTCGTATGGGTCAGCAGGGTGCCGTAGACGGCCAGCCCGATGCTCGCCGCGAAGTTCCGCACGGTCTGGGTGATGCCGGTGACCTCGCCGTAACTGGCGTCGATCGCCCGGTTCACCGCGTCCGTCGAGGCCGGTGCCAGCAGCAGGCCGATGCCCGCGCCCGCCATGGCCGCGTACAGCCACTGGTCGTGCATGGAGAGCGTCGTCAACTTGCCCGCCCACAGGGCGAACCCGACCGCGCCGAGCGCCGTCCCGAGCTTCATCGCGGGACGGGCGCCCCGCTTGTCGAGGATCCGGCCGCCCCACTGGGACGCCAGCCCGAAGCCGATGAAGAAGTACAGGAGATACAGCGCGGCCTGGTTCGGCGACGCGCTGAGCGAGACCTGCGCGTACACGGAGGCGAAGAAGAACACCGGGACGAACGCCATCATGGCGAAGAACAGCACGGCGTTGTCGACGCTGAACGCCAGGTCGCGGAAGACCCGCAGTTTGATCAGCGGGAAGCGGGCGCGCAACTCGAACCGGCAGAAGACCGCCAGCACCACCAGACCGCCCGCGATACAGGCCCAGGTGGCGACGGAGTCCCAGCCCCAGGTGGACGACTGCTGCAGCCCCAGCACCGTCAGCCCCATACCGACGGCGACCAGCGCCGCCCCGGGCAGGTCAAGCGGTTCGCGGCGGGACCGCTCCGGGATGCGGGCCAGCAGCGCCAGGACGACCGCCACGACGGCCACGGGGACGTTGACCCAGAAGATCGCCCGCCAGGTCCACGCCGTGAGCCAGCCGCCGAGCAGCGGCCCGACCGCGGTGAGCGCCCCGGAGATTCCGAAGAAGAGCGCCAGTGCCCGCCCGCGCCGCTCCACCGGGAACACGGCGATGACGACGGCGAGCGCGGCGGGGAACATCAGGGCCGCGCCGATGCCCTGGACGGCCCGGAAGCCGATCAGCCAGGCCTGCGCGACATCGCCGGAGGGCACAGCACCGCACAGTGCGGAGGCGATGACGAAGGTCAGCGTGCCGATGAGCATCACGCGGCGGTGCCCGAAGATGTCGGACAACCGCCCGCCCAGAGCGAAGAAGGCGGCCAGCGTGAGCAGATAGGCGTTGACCACCCACTGCATCTGCGAGGAGGTGAGCCCGAGTTCGTCGATGATGTCCGGGGCGGCGATCGCGACGATGGTCTGGTCGATGAACGTCATCGACACCGCGAACAGCATGGCGGCGAGCGCGAGGCCCTGGTTCGGCGGGCCGCCCCGTCGGCCCGCTGTTCCCGGCTCCGATGACCTCGGACCGGGGGCACCCTTCTCCGGGATGTCTCTGCCCATGCGTCCATGGTCCCCGGGCGGCCGCCGTGCTGCATCCCGAGCCGCGGATGCGGCCCCCACCGCAGGTCGGGGCCGTCGCGCGCTACTTGCCGGTCGCGACTCCGGAGTACGGCAGCAGGGCCATCTCGCGGGCGTTCTTGATGGCCGCGGCCATCTGGCGCTGCTGCTGGGCGCTGATCCGGGTGACGCGGCGGCTGCGGATCTTCCCCCGGTCGGAGATGAACCGCCGCAGCAGGTCGGTGTCCTTGTAGTCGATGTACGTGATCCCGGCGGCGTCCAGGGGGTTCGGCCGGTTCTTGAGCGGCTTGCGGGGGTCCTGTTGACGTGCCATGAGTCTTCCTCGTGCTCGGTGGGCTGGGTGTGCGGTCGGTGGATATGGGCTGAGGGATGCGGAGTTACGGGCGTGGGCCCGCCGGCCGGTCTCAGTGCACCGGGTCGAGGAGCGCGTCGAACGCGGCGGGCAGGCTCTTCCACGCATCCCGGCCCGACCCGTACTCCTCGTCGGTCAGGAGGCAGGAGTCCAGCAGACCGGTCAGCCCCTCGCGGTCGAGGCCGGGGGAGACGAAGACCAGGTGCTGGCAGCAGTCGCCGTGCTCGGGATGCCAGTCCAGCGCGGCGGCCGCCTGCCGGTAGGGCGGCACCATGGACCAGGCCGCGTCCGGGAGTGAGGCGAGCCAGGGCCCGGTGTTCTCCACACAGAGCGCGCCGCCCGCCGCGTCCCAGGAGAGCAGGGTGTCGGGCCGGTCCGCGAGCCAGAACCGGCCCCGGCTGCGGGCCGCGGCGCAACTCAGGTCCTCCAGTGCGTCGAGCAGGCGCTCGGGGTGGAAGGGCCGGTGCCGCCGCCAGACGAGCGTGCCCACCCCGGCCTCATCCGCCTCCTGCGGCAGCAGTGCGCAGGCTGGGTGCTGGCCCGCTGCCGCCGCCTCCACGTCGAACCCGGCGAACGCCAGCCGGGACAACTCCTTTGATTGCGCAGGTGCCTGACGTGCCGTCGGGTTCAACTGCCGGATCAGGGCGCGGTCCTCGTCGTCGGCCGCCGGGTTCGGCGCCACGGCCAGGACGGGGGCGTACTCCACCTGCCGGGCCCAGGTGTCGCCGATGGTCCGCCGGTCGGCCGGTGCCGCCGCGAGACCGGCCTCGGCCAGATCGTCGCCGTTGGAGAGACAGGGCAGGACGAGCGTGGGGTCGATCGCCGTGAACACGTTGGTGACCTCGGCGACTTCGGTGTGCGCGGCGATCACCTCGGCCATGGACTTCGGCTCGACGGAGTCCCAGAGCTCCAGGACGGCGAGCCGGGTCACCCCGTCGCCCGCGAGCCGTTCGAGTTCCGGGACGAGGTCCTCGCGCAGCGCGCAGCAGGCGCACTCGTTCACCAGCGGCGCCTCGCCGGAGGCCAGCTCGCCGCCGGAATCCCGCAGGGAGCGCCGGACCGTTCCCCCGGTGGCCGTGGACAGGTCGTGGTGCAGCGCGACGCTGTGCGGTACGTCCCGCAGCAGCCCCTCCACGACGTCGCCGCGCGCCTCGGAGTGCAGGCCGCAGACGATGACGACGGGCAGTTTCGCGCGGCGCCCGCTCACCGGGCCTCACCGCGTCCGTAGCGGCGCTCGAAGCGCTCGACGCGTCCGGCGGTGTCCAGCACGCGGGCGGTGCCGGTGTAGAAGGGGTGGCTCGCGGAGGAGATCTCCACGTCGACCACCGGGTAGGTGTTGCCGTCCTCCCAGGTGACGGTGCGATCGCTGGTCATGGTCGAGCGGGTCAGGAACGCGAAGTCGGCGGCCTTGTCGCGGAAGACGACGGGGCCGTAGGCGGGGTGGATTCCGGGCTTCATGACGGTGTCCTCGGGTGGGGCTTCAGGGGTTGTGCGGGATATGCGGTGTGCCGGGCGGGCGGGCCTCAGCGGTCCTCGCGGAAGTCGACATGGCGGCGGGCCACCGGGTCGTACTTGCGCAGCACCATCCGGTCGGGGTCGTTCCGCCGGTTCTTACGGGTGACGTAGGTGTAGCCGGTCCCCGCGGTGGAGCGGAGCTTGATGACCGGGCGTACTTCGTTGCGAGCCATGGGCGCTACTATATGGCAATGGTTTCCATTTTCAATAATGGATACGTCGAAGGAGAGGCAGGTAACTTTCATGTCCGCCCACTGCCAACTGACCGGCTCGAAGCCGGGATTCGGCAACAAGATCTCCCACTCGCACCACCGGACGTCCCGGCGGTTCGACCCGAATGTCCAGCGCAAGCGGTACTGGCTGCCCGGTGAGGGGCGCTTTGTGCGCCTCACGCTGAGCGCCCGGGCGATCAAGACCGTCGACAGCATCGGCATCGAAGCCGCGGTCGCGCGCATCCGCGCGCGGGGGGAGAAGGTCTGATGGCGAAGAAGAGCAAGATCGCTCGGAACGACAGCCGCCGGGCGACCGTCGAGCGTTACGCGGCCCGCAGGGCCGAGTTGAAGGAGATCATTCGCCGGCCCGGCACCCCGGAGCGGGAGCGTCTCGCCGCCGTGGAGGAACTGCGGCGGCAGCCGCGTGACGCCAGTGCCACCCGGGTCCGTAACCGGGACAGCGTCGACGGCAGGCCGAGGGGGTATCTGCGCAAGTTCGGCCTCTCCCGGGTCCGGACGCGTGAGCAGGCCCACGCGGGATTCCTGCCCGGAGTGACCAAGTCCTCCTGGTGATACCGGGCTGAACGGACCAGGTGGGGAGGCGGTGGTTCGGCGAGGTCCGCCGTGCCACCGCCCCGGGGCTCCGGTCTCGGCGGGGCGCGGCAGCTTCCGCCATGCCACCCCGCCCCGGTGTCGGTCTCAGCGGCCGACCGGGTCCGCGTGTGCCCCGTCCCCGGGTGTCACGAGGGCGAGGTGGCCCCCGTCGTCCAGAGGTGTCGGGACGGTCAGGGTCGACAGCAGGGCCGCCTTGTCCGCGTCGAAGACGTGGACCTCGCCATGGCCTCCCCGGCTGACCGCGACCAGGTCACCGCCGGGGGAGGCGGCGACCGCCCGCCGCTGCACGCCGTCCCAGGGGGTCCCGCCGCGCCGGGGTGCACCGGACATGGCGGGCAGAGGCAGTCGCGCGCCGACCTCCGGGCGGCACCCGGAGGCCGGGGGAGCGCTGAGGAGGATCAACTCGTCACCGTCCGGGTGGACGCGGGTGAACGCGATGTGGCGGGCGGTCACCGCGAGCCGGAAGACCAGCCCGGGCCCCAGATCGAGCCGCCCCGTCTCGCCGGTGTCCAGGTGATGCCACCAGGCGTCGTTCGACCAGTCCGGCCACTGCCCGGGGTCGCCCGGCCCGCCGCGCACGCACGACCAGAGCAGCCGCCGTACGGGATCGAGCCGCAGGTAGTAGCCGCGCCCGCCGGAACGCCCGTCGGCCGACCAGGGCAGGGGGGCCTCGGGGGTCAGGTCGTCCCCCTCCCGTCGTGCGCGATGCACGCCCGACCCGGCCGCGGCGAACAGCCGCCCGGTGGGCGGGTCGTGGGCGTCGCCGTGTCCGTCGTCGTCCGGCAGGCCGATGTGCCGTAGCGGGACCGCCGGCGGGCAGGAGGGGGCCGACCGCATCAGCTCGCGGTGCCGGTGGACCAGCAGTTCACCCGGTTCCCGGTGGCGTACGACCACGAGGGGGGACGCCCCGCCGAGGACCGTGACCCCCGGCTCGCCGGTCCGCCCCCGTACGCGTACGGCGACGGCGCCCTCCGGTGCGTCGAGGTCGACGGCCGTCAGCAGGCCGGTCCACGCCTCCTCGTTGCGGCCGAGACCGGTGGTCACCGCGAGCCGTCGCCCCTCCGAGTCCGCCGCCAGATGCTCAGCGGGGACCGCGACCGGTATCCGCCGCCGGACCAGAGGCCGCCCGGCGTCAGGGCCGTACGGATCGAGGACCAGCAACTCGCCCGCCCGGTCGTCGACACAGGCGACGAGCCCGTCGGGCAGCGCGAGGAAACCCGCGTGCTCGGCCAGGTGCCGGTGGTTCACCTCCGCCCGCTCCGTGCCGTCGGGGAGGTCGAGCAGGCTGATCCGCCCCGCGACGTGGTCGGAGACCAGCAGGCGCGGCGGTGCGTCGGGAGCGGGGGGCGAGGTGTGGGGCATGGCTAACTCCTGGGACAAGCAGGGCCGGTGAGGGTGGCGGGGTTGCTGGGGCGTTCCGGAGGCCGGTGGATCCCGGCGGAAACCCCGCTCACTTTATTGGAAATGATAATCATGTGTAAGGTTTCGGCTTGTGGCGGGGATCGCTCCCGGGGCTCCGCCGCCCGCTCTGCCGCATCCCCGGGACCGCACAGGAACGTTGAGGGACCCGCCGATGCCACGAACCGCGCTGAGAGTCCGCCGCTGGGCCGCGATCGCCGTACTGGGAGGCCTGCTGGCCGGCTGCGGCACCGAGAACGCCGACACCGGGGAACCGGCCGCGGCGGCCGGTGCCGGAGCCCGTACGAGTGCGGAGGTGCGGCCCATCGAGGCCGCCACCCGGATCACCGACGCCAAGGGCGTCACGGTCTCCCTGCCGAAGCCGCCGGAGAAGATCGTCTGCCTGGTCGCCCTCTGCGACGACATCCTCGTCGAGCTGGGCATGACCCCGACCGCCACCAACTCCCAGGTGCTGGCGCACCCGGAGTTCCTCGGCAAGGAGAAGGCGGCGAAGACACCGGTCGTGCCCGGCGGCTTCCTCAGCCCCGAGGTCGAGGCGATCCTCGCCCACAAGCCCGACCTGGTCATCGGTCTGGAGGACACGCACGGCAAGCTCGCCCCCGCGCTGAAGGGCGCCACGACCTTCTGGCCGCTCCAGCCCGGATCCTGGCAGGACAGCGTTGGCTACCTGCGCGACCTCGCCGCACTCACCGGCCGCACCGCCCAGGGAGAGAAGGCGGAGAAGACCTTCCGCACCCGCCTGGCGGAGGCGGAGCAGCAGAAGAGCGACAAGACCGCGCTGATCATCTACGGCAGCGACGAGAACTTCGGCGTGGCCACACCGGAGACCGATGTGGCGGCCGGACTGTTCCCGAAGATCTCCCACTACCCCTGGAAGAGCCGGGGCGTCGACGGCAGTTACAGCCTGGAGGAGATCCTCGCCCGGGACGTCGACGTCCTGTTCGTGGAGACCCTGTCCTTCGGCGCGCCCGACGGGAAGCTCTCCGACAAGCTGGCGAAGAACCCGCTCTGGTCCCGCATCCCGGCCGTGAAGAACGGCAAGGTCATCGAGGTCGACTCCGAGGTATGGGCCAAGGGGCGCGGTACCCGGTCCCTCGGCCTCGTCCTCGACGAGGCGACGGCCGCACTGCGGTGAGGCGTCCGCCTCTGGCGCTGCTCTGCCTGGGCGCGGCGGCCGTGGCGAGCGCGGTCTGCGCGCTCAGCCTCGGCACGCCGTACGTCCCGCCCGCCCGGCTCCCGGCCACGCTGGGGTCGGACGGGCTCGCGGGGCTCGTCGTCACCGAACTGCGGCTGCCCCGCATGGTGCTGGCGCTGATCGCGGGCGCCTGCCTGGGCGCCGCGGGCCTCGTGCTCCAGGAGGCCCTGCGCAACCCGCTGGCCGTGCCCGAGATGCTGGGGGTCTCCTCCGGGGCGGCCCTCGGTGTCGCCGCACCGCTGGTCCTGTCCCTGGCCGTCCCGCTCGGGCTGCAGCCGTTCCTCGGCCTGGCCGGAGCGGCGCTCGGCGGTCTGCTCACCCTGGTCGCCGCCGGATTCGGGCGGAGCCCCTCGGCGGTCCTGCTGACCGGGGCCGCCGTCGCCGCCGCGCTCCAGGCCGCCCTGCTGGTGCTCATGGTGATGGCCGATCAGCTCGACCTCCAGCTCATCTACCGCTATCTGCTGGGCAGTCTGTCCGCCCGCACGTGGGACGACGTCACCGGTCTGCTGCCCTGGCTCGCCGTGGCCGTCCCGGCGCTGGTGCTGTGCGTGCCGGTGCTCGGTGTGCTGCGGCTCGGCGACGACGACGCCCGCGCGCTGGGCGTACGGGTGGAGAGGGCGCGGGTGGCCGCCCTGGGCATCGCCGTCGTCCTCATCGCCCCCGTCGTCGCGGTCTGCGGACCGGTGGCCTGGGTCGGGTTCCTCGCCCCGCACCTCGCCCGCCGCCTCCGCCCGGACGGCGGCGCGGCCGGGTGGCTGGTCCGGTCCGCCGTGTGCGGCGCGATCGTCGTGCTCTGCGCCGACCAGCCGGCCCGGCTCGCGCTCGCCCCGGTCGAGACACCCGTCGGCGCCTGGACCGCCCTGGTCGGCGTGCCGGTCGGGGTCCTCCTGCTGAAACGAGGGAGACGGCCCACCCGGGACCGGGGGCCTGTGCCCCTGCCCGCCCCGGTGACGTCGCGGGACATCCCCGCTCCCGTACTGCGGAAGGCGGAACGATGACCTTCCTCGACATCGCGCCCGGCCCGGCCCGCCGGGCCCTGCGCGCGCCGGGTGTCCGGATCGGCGGGCTGGCGCTGTTCGTCGCCGTGGTCGCCTGTGCCGGGCTCTTCGCCGGCCGGGGCGTCACCCCCGAGGGCGTGCGGGCCGTGCTGCTCGGGGCCGGCGACGACCCCACCGCCGAGCACATCGTGTTCCAACTCCGCTTGCCTCGGATGCTGGTGGCCCTGGTCGCCGGGGCCTGCCTCGGGGTGGCCGGACTCGTCCTCCAGTCCGCCCTGCGCAACCCGCTGGCCGGACCCGAGGTCACCGGCGTCACGCCCGGCGCTGTGCTCGGAGCGGTGACCGCGACCGGCCTCGGCCTCGCGGGCTGGGAGTCCCCCACGGCCGTGGTCGTCGCGGCCTGTATCGGCGGCTTCGCCGGGGCGGGACTGCTGTGGCTCCTCGCCGGGCGGGACCGCGGCGACCCGGAGCAGACCGCCGTCTACGGGGTCCTCGTGTCGGCGGTGCTCGCCGGACTCACCGCGGTCGTCCTCCTGGTGGCCCCCGGCGAACTCGGCAGCGTTGTGCAGTGGTTGATCGGCTCCACCGAGGGCCGGGTCTGGCAGCACTGGAATCTGCTCTGGCCGTGGGCCGCCTTCTGGGGTGCGGCGGCCTGGCTGCTTGCCGGGCCGCTGACCCTGCTGCGCTGCGGCGACGAACAGGCCGCCGCCGCGGGTCTGGCCACCGGCCGGGGCCGGGGAGCGGCACTCGTGTGCGCGGTGGCGCTGACGGCCGGCGCGGTCTCGGCCGTGGGCGCCCTCGGGTTCGTCGGGCTCCTGGTGCCCCATCTGGCGCTGGCCGTCTTCGGCGCCGATCTGCGCGTCACGCTTCCGGGCGCCGCGCTGCTCGGTGCCGCGGTGGTGTGCGGGGCGGATGCCGCGGCCCAGCTGCTGTCCCGGCTGCTGGCCACGGTGCTCGACGCGGACCGGCTGACCCTCCCGGTCGGCGCCCTGACGACCTGCGTGGGGGCGGGGCTGCTGATGGTAGTGGCACGGCGACGGGCGGACGAGAGATGAGGGGGAGAGCGGAGAGAGCAAGGGAGGGAACAGTGGAGAAGAGCGCGATGACGAGCGCGACATCGAAGGCCCCGGACGTCGTCCGGGCGGAGGGGCTGGCCTTCGGCTACCCCGGACGCCCGGTGCTGCGCGGGGTGGACCTGAGCATCCGGGCCGGTGAACTGGTCGCCCTGATCGGGCTGAACGGATGCGGCAAGAGCACCTTCCTCAAGCTCGCCGCCGGACTGCTCACCCCGAGCGGCGGGCGCGTCCTGCTCGACGGCGAGGACGTGGTGCGACTGTCCCGCCGCACCGCCGCCCGGCGGGTGGCACTGCTCCACCAGTCGGCGCCATCCGTACCGGGGCTGACCGTACGTCAACTGGTCCGGCAGGGACGCTATGCCGCCCGGGGGCCATGGGGAATGCTGCGGGAGGGCGACGACGAGGTGACATCCCGGGCGCTCGCGGACGTCGGTGTCACGGCCTGGGCCGACCGGCCCGTGGACGCGCTGTCCGGAGGCGAGCGCCAACGTGTCCGGCTGGCCATGGCGCTGGCCCAGGACGCCCGCGTGCTGTTCCTCGACGAGCCGACCACCTACCTCGATCTGCGGCACCAGCTGGAGGTGCTCCAGACGGTCGTACGGCTGCGCGCGGAACGCCGGCTGACGGTGGTGATGGTGCTGCACGACCTCAACCACGCCGCCCGGTTCGCCAATCGAATCGTCGCGCTCCGTGAAGGGCGCATCGCCGCCGACGGGCCCCCGGCCGAGGTGGTCACCCGGCATCTGCTGGCCGAAGTCCTCGGCGTGGACGGTCGGGTGGGGGTCGACGAGGAGGGCGGCTGGCCCGTCTGTTACCCAGATCACCCTCTCGACCCGCTCCAGCTATTGCGGAATGAAAATCATATTCATTAGTGTCTGTGCTGCGGCACGCACCAACGCCGCGGCCACACCCATCCGATCTGAATGGAGGCTTCAACTCATGGAGCAGAACAAGGTGTTCAGCCCGATCGCCGACCAGGGCCAGCTCGCCCACCTCTCCGCCACCCACTCGAACGCCCTCGTCGAGAACCCCTTCGACGACGCCGTCGAGGCCGACACCGCGGCCGAGAAGTAAGCGACTCCTGCCGCTGAAGGCAGGTCTCCCGCGTGGCGCGGGGGCGGGCCCGCCCGGTGACAACCCGGGCGGGCCCGCCCCGTTGAGCCCCAAAGATCCCGTCCCCGTCTTCCCCACCTTTCCGACCCGGAGGATTCCGTGACCCGCAGTCGACTCGCTCCCGGCACCGGGATCGTCACCGTTCCCGGCGCCGCCCCCGTGCTCCGGACCTCCGGAGGGGAGTTCCTGCGCATCGACACCGGCGGCGTCACGGGGGAGGCCCTGGTGCGGCGACTGACGGGCGAGGAGACATCGGACGGGCGGGCGCCGGGCGAGGACCCGCACGCCGCCGAACTCGCCCGGCTCGTCGAGGCGTTCGAGGCCGGCGGGTACGCGGTATTCGTTCCGCCCCGGGCTCCGCTCGCCGGCCGCACCGTTCACCTCCTCGGTGACCCGGTGCTCACCGGTCCTGTGGCACGCTGCGCCGCGGCCGAAGGGGCCGAGGTCCACCGGGGCACCCCCGGGACCGCACCGAAGGGCGCGTCGCCGTGGTCTGGTGCCTGGACTCGCCTGTGCCCGAAGGGCTCTGGGACGCGGCGGATCGGCTGCCGGGTCGAGGTATCGCCTGGCTGCGCTGCCACCGCGAGGGCTCCCACAGCTGGATCGAGCCTCTTGCCGCGACCCCGGGAGATGTCACCTCCCGGCATGTCCGTCTCCGCAGACTCGCTGCCACCCCCGCCCATCGCGAGCTCGCCGCGTACTGGGCCGGGCACCGCACCCCCGACACCGGACCCCACCCCACCGAAGCATCCGCAGCGCTGATCGCCGCGCTGCTCACCGCCGACCTGATCGCCTGGGCCGATGCCGATGCCGATGCCGATGCCGATGCCGATGCCCCGAGCGGGGGCGCCGTGGGTCGGCAGTCGGTCGGCCTCCCGGCCCGCCGGCGGCTGCGCCGGATCGATCTGCGCGATCTCACCTTCACCGAGCACCCCGTGCTCCCCGTCCCGGACGTCGCGCCGCTGCCCGCGC
>NZ_QWFA01000106.1 GCF_003501885.1 Streptomyces globisporus | reverse complement strand
CCCGGCCCCCGTCCCACGCCCGCCCGTCCGGCTCCGGCCGGCGGTCAGCGTGACGGTGGCCAGCGTGACGGCGGCCGTGGTGGCGAGCGTGGCGGCGACCGCCCCGCGCGTCCCGCCGGCCAGGGCGCCCCGCGCCCCGGCGGCGCCCGTCCGGCCGGTCCCCGTCCGGGCAACAACCCCTTCACCTCCGGTGGCTCCACCGGCATGGCGCGCCCCTCGGCGCCCCGTCCCGGCGGTGCCCCGCGCCCCGGTGGCGGTCAGGAGCGCCCCGGCGCCCCGCGTCCGCAGGGCGGCCCCGGTGGCGCCCCGCGCCCCCAGGGCGGTCAGGGTCAGGGCGGTGCCCGTCCCACTCCGGGCGGCATGCCCCGTCCGCAGGCTCCGCGTCCCGGCGGCGGTCCCGCCGGTAACCGCCCGAACCCGGGCATGATGCCGCAGCGTCCCGCTGCCGGCCCGCGTCCCGGTCCCGGCGGCGGTGGCCGCGGTCCCGGCGGTGGCGGTCGTCCCGGCGGTGCCGGTGGCGGTCGTCCCGGTGGCGGCGGCTTCGCGGGTCGTCCCGGTGGCGGCGGCGGTGGCGGCTTCGCCGGCCGTCCGGCCGGTCCCGGTGGCGGCGGCGGTGCCGGTCGTCCCGGTGGTGGCGGCGGCTTCGGCGGTCGTCCCGGCTTCGGTGGCCGTCCGGGTGGTCCCGGTGGCCGTGGTGGCACGCAGGGTGCGTTCGGCCGTCCCGGCGGTCCGGCGCGTCGTGGCCGTAAGTCGAAGCGGCAGAGGCGCCAGGAGTACGAGGCCATGCAGGCCCCGTCGGTCGGCGGCGTCATGCTGCCCCGCGGCAACGGACAGGCCGTCCGGCTGTCGCGCGGCGCCTCGCTCACCGACTTCGCGGAGAAGATCAACGCCAACCCGGCGTCGCTCGTCGCCGTGATGATGAACCTCGGCGAGATGGTCACCGCCACGCAGTCCGTTTCCGACGAGACGCTCCGGCTTCTCGCCGAGGAGATGAACTACGTCCTGGAGATCGTCAGCCCCGAGGAGGAGGACCGCGAGCTGCTCGAGTCCTTCGACATCGAGTTCGGCGAGGACGAGGGCGGCGAAGAGGCCCTGGTCTCCCGTCCGCCGGTCGTGACCGTCATGGGTCACGTCGACCACGGTAAGACCCGACTTCTCGACGCGATCCGCAAGACCAACGTGGTCGCGGGCGAGGCCGGTGGCATCACCCAGCACATCGGTGCCTACCAGGTCACGACCGACGTCAACGACGAAGAGCGCAAGATCACCTTCATCGACACCCCGGGTCACGAGGCGTTCACCGCCATGCGTGCCCGTGGTGCGAAGTCGACCGACATCGCGATCCTCGTGGTGGCGGCCAACGACGGTGTGATGCCCCAGACGATCGAGGCGCTGAACCACGCCAAGGCGGCCGAGGTGCCGATCGTGGTCGCGGTCAACAAGATCGACGTCGAGGGCGCCGACCCGACCAAGGTGCGCGGTCAGCTCACCGAGTTCGGTCTGGTGGCCGAGGAGTACGGCGGCGACACCATGTTCGTCGACATCTCCGCCAAGCAGGGCCTCAACATCGAGGCGCTGCTGGAGGCCGTCGTCCTCACCGCCGACGCCTCGCTCGACCTGCGGGCCAACCCGAACCAGGACGCGCAGGGTATTGCGATCGAGTCCCACCTCGACCGCGGTCGCGGTGCCGTCTCGACCGTCCTGGTCCAGCGCGGAACGCTGCGCATCGGCGACACGATGGTCGTGGGCGACGCCTACGGCCGCGTGCGCGCCATGCTCGACGACAACGGTCAGAACGTGCAGGAAGCGGGTCCCTCGACCCCCGTCCTGGTGCTCGGTCTCACCAACGTCCCGGGCGCCGGCGACAACTTCCTGGTCGTCGACGAGGACCGTACGGCCCGTCAGATCGCCGAGAAGCGTGCCGCCCGCGAGCGCAACGCCAACTTCGCCCGCAAGGGCGTCCGGTTCTCCCTGGAGAACCTGGACGAGGCGCTCAAGGCCGGTCTGGTCCAGGAGCTCAACCTCATCATCAAGGGCGACGCGTCCGGTTCGGTGGAGGCTCTCGAGTCCTCGCTGCTCCAGCTCGACGTCGGTGAAGAGGTCGACATCCGGGTCCTGCACCGCGGTGTGGGTGCGGTCACCGAGTCGGACATCAACCTGGCGACGGGTTCCGACGCCATCGTGATCGGCTTCAACGTGCGCGCCGCAGGGCGTGCCGAGCAGATGGCCGAGCGCGAAGGCGTGGACGTCCGGTACTACTCGGTCATCTACCAGGCGATCGAAGAGATCGAAGCGGCCCTCAAGGGCATGCTCAAGCCGGAGTACGAAGAGGTCGAGCTCGGCACGGCGGAGATCCGCGAGATCTTCCGCTCGTCCAAGCTGGGCAACATCGCCGGTGTGCTGGTCCGCTCCGGCGAGGTCAAGCGCAACACCAAGGCGCGCCTGCTGCGCGATGGCAAGGTCATCGCGGAGAACCTCAACATCTCCGGTCTGCGCCGCTTCAAGGACGACGTCACCGAGATCCGTGAAGGCTTCGAGGGCGGTATCAACCTCGGAAACTTCAACGACATCAAGATCGACGACGTCATCGCGACGTACGAGATGCGCGAGAAGCCGCGAGGCTGATCCCACGGGGGTTCGCAAGGATCCGCAGGGAATTAGGAAGGGTTCCGGGAGTCCGCTCCCGGAGCCCCTCCACCGAGGTCGGAGCCGGTCGACGGGTCGTATTTCCGTCGATCGGCTCCGGCCGTTCCGGTACGGTTCTGATGTCCCCGGCAAGCTCTGGCGGGGCACGAACCCGAACCGGCGGGACATCCGGACACACATGTATGTGGGGACCCTGTCCTTCGATCTGCTTCTCGGCGACGTACGGTCGTTGAAGGAGAAGCGTTCCGTCGTCCGCCCGATCGTCGCCGAACTCCAACGCAAGTTCGCGGTGAGTGCGGCCGAGACCGGCGGGCAGAATCTCCACCGCAGGGCCGAGATCGGTCTTGCCGTGGTCTCCGGTGACACCGGACACCTCACGGACGTGCTGGACCGCTGCGAGCGGCTGGTCGCGGGACGCCCCGAGGTTGAGCTGCTGTCGGTCAGACGGCGGCTGCACAGTGACGAAGACTGACAGTCGAGCGAAATCAGAAGGAAGAGTGACGGACCGGTGACCGACAACGCGCGGGCCCGCAAGCTGGCCGATCGCATCCAGGTCGTGGTCGCGGAGACCCTGGACCGGCGAATCAAGGATCCGCGGCTGGGATTCGTGACGATCACGGACGCCCGGGTCACCGGCGACCTGCGGGAGGCCACGGTCTTCTACACGGTCTACGGCGACGACGAGGAGCGTGCGGCCTCCGCGGCCGCGCTGGAGAGCGCCAAGGGCGTTCTGCGCTCCGAGGTGGGCCGGCAGACCGGGGTCCGGTTCACGCCGACCCTGGCCTTCGTGCCGGACGCCCTCCCGGACAACGCCCGCACCATCGAGGACCTCCTCGACAAGGCGCGGGCCAAGGACGCGGAGGTGCGCCAGGTCTCCACCGGAGCGACGTACGCCGGTGAGGCCGACCCGTACCGCAAGCCCGAGGACGAGGACGACGAGGCGGACACCCCCGGCTCGACCGACAAGAACGAGGGCCCCGCCTCCGCATGACCGAGCAGACCACCACGCCGGACGGTCTTGTCATCGTCGACAAGCCGTCCGGCTTCACTTCGCACGACGTCGTCGCCAAGATGCGCGGCATCGCCCGCACGCGACGCGTCGGCCACGCCGGCACGCTGGACCCGATGGCGACCGGGGTCCTGGTGCTCGGCGTCCAGCGGGCCACCAAGCTCCTGGGCCACCTCGCCCTGACCGAGAAGGAGTATCTCGGCACGATCCGGCTCGGCCAGGACACCGTCACCGACGACGCCGAGGGCGAGATCACCTCGTCCACGGACGCCTCCGGGGTGACCCGGGAGGGCATCGACGCCGGGGTGGCCGAGCTGACCGGCGCGATCATGCAGGTGCCGTCCAAGGTCAGCGCCATCAAGATCGACGGCAAGCGGTCCTACGCACGGGTGCGCGGCGGCGAGGAGTTCGAGATCCCGGCCCGCCCGGTGACCGTCTCCTCCTTCCGCGTCTACGACGTCCGCGAGGCCGTCGCCGAGGACGGCACCCCCGTCCTCGACCTGGTCGTCTCCGTCGTCTGCTCCTCGGGGACGTACATCCGGGCGCTGGCCCGCGACCTCGGCGCCGGGCTCGGCGTGGGCGGCCATCTGACCGCGCTGCGCCGCACCCGGGTCGGCCCGTACGGCCTGGACGCGGCCCGCACCCTGGACCAGCACCAGGAGGAGCTGACCGTGATGCCGGTCGCCGACGCGGCGAACGCGGCCTTCCCCCGCTGGGACGTCGACGAGAAGCGCGCCAAGCTGCTCCTCAACGGCGTACGGCTGGACATGCCGGCCTACCCGCCGGGGCCGGTCGCGGTCTTCGGGCCCGACGGCGCGTTCCTCGTGCTCGTCGAGGAGGAGAAGGGCAAGGCCAAGAGCCTCGCCGTCTTCGCCTGACCCTTGGCGTGGCCGGCAGACGTACTGACTGCTCGTCGCCGACGCGCCGACTGCTTGTCGTGGAGCGGGCACCACCCCCCAACCGGTGCCCGCTCCACCCTTTCCCCTCCCCGGCACCATCTCTGCTCCTCGGGGGACACGCTTATTCACCCCATTGGACGGGCGCTCGGAGTGAACAGCGGGGGCGCGGGGGGCGCTTTCCCCGTCCCCGCGCTCCGGGCGATCACCGGCGGCCTACCGTCGGACCATGGGCAGTGGGGACCGGTCGAAGCTGGTAAGAATCTGCGATCAGGCCGGCCGGCCGCGAGGGACGGGATTCGTCGCGGACGAGCGCGGCACGGTCGTCACCGCTCATCAGGCCGTCCTCTCCCCGGGCCCGCTCCTCCTCCACGGAACCGGCGGGCGCACCTGCTCCGTCGCCCCCGACGACATCACCGCGCTGCCCGCCCTCGGCCTCGCCCTCCTGCGCACCGGCGGGCCCGGCGCCCTCGACGCCGAGCCGCTGCCCATCGCCGGGCGCGACCGCGTCGAGCCCGGCGGTTACGTCGACATCGCCGCCCACGGACGGCGCGAGGCCCGCGTGCTCGGCACCACCCCCGCCACATACACCGCACCGGACGGCGTCGGCCACCCGGTCCCCGCCGCCCTGGAGCTGGCCCTCGGCACCGACGGGCGCGACGCCCTGCGCTCCGGCGGCGCGGCCGTCGGCGGGCCGGTCACCGACCCGGCCACCGGCGTGGTCCTCGGCATCCTCAGCACCACCCTCACGGCCCCGCACGAGGCGGCCGGCCTCGCCCTCCCGATCACCCGGGGCACGGACGACACCCTGGACGCGCTGCTCCGCCGCAACGCCGCCGTCGCCCCCGCCTACGGCCCCCACCTCAACATCGCCGGAGCCCTCCAGCTCACCGCCACCTCCGTCGCCTCCGCGGACGGCCCGAAGGCCCGCACCGCGCCGGTCGAGCGCGCGGACGTCCACGCCGAGCTGGGCGCCTTCGCCGCCGGTACGGGCCTGGTCCTCGGCCTCGTCGGCGCACCCGGCACCGGCCGCACCACGGAGCTGGCCGCCCTCGCCGCCCGCCGCGCCCACGGCGCGCCCGCCCCCACGCTCTGGCTGCGCGGCGCGGACCTGCTGGCCGAGGACGTCTCGATCGCGGACGCCGCAAGCCGTACGCTCACCCGCTCCGCCCGGATCGTCACGGCGGCGGGCGCCCACGGCGACATGAGCACGGCCACCCCGGAGCGCGTCGCCAAGCTCGCCGCCGACGCCGGACACCCGCTCCTGGTGGTGCTCGACGGCCCCGAGGAGATGCCGCCGCTGCTCGCCCACCGGCTGGCCGACTGGACGCGCTCCACCCTCGGCTGGCTCCGCGAGAACGCCGTCCGGCTCGTCGTCGCCTGCCGCCCCGAGCACTGGGAGACCGCGGGCGCCCTCTGGCCCCCGGACGCCCTGCACCGTCCGCACCGCCCCGCCCGCCGTCTGCCGCCCGCCCTGCGGGTGGCCGACCTCACCCCGGAGCAGGCCGAAAGCGCCAAGGAGGCGTACGGCATCCCGCCCACCGCCCTGGCACCCGGCCACGACCGCCACCCGCTGACCCTGCGGCTCCTCGCCGAGGTCCGCGCCGCCCTGCCGCCCGGTGTGCCCGGCCGCCCCGACACCGAGGATGTCTTCGGCGCCCACCTCGACCTGCTGTGCGTGCGCGCCGCCGTCCGGATCGCGGCCGCCGCCGACGAACAGCCGCGCGGCGCGGCCGTGCGCCGGCTGGCCGCCCGGGTGGCGGGCCAGGTCCACGAGGCGGCCCGCCGCTGTCTGGGCCCGGGCCAGGGCGAACTGGACCGGGCGGCGTTCGAGGAGATCTTCCCCTGGCGCACCGGCTGGGCCTCCGCCGTGCTCACCGAAGGACTCCTCGTCCCCGCCGGGGCGGGCTACCGCTTCGCCCACGAGGAGCTCGGCGACTGGGTGCAGGGCGCCCACCTCGACCTGGACGCGGCCCTGCGCTCCCTCGTGCACCGCTGGCACCGGGGCAGCGGCGGGAGGTTGCGTCCGCCGAACGCTGAGGGCGAACCCCGCAGCCTGCCCGTGCCCCGGCACCGCATCGGGCCGGTGATCCAGGCGATGGTGCTCCTCGGCCGCCGCCAGGGCACCGCCGCCCTCGCCCACCGGATGGCCGACCTCATCGAGGCGCTGGACCGGCTCTGGACCGACGAGGGCCCGCGCGACGAGGACGCCGCGTGGTGGGCGGCCCACCTCCTGGGCGGCAGCCTGCTGCGGGTGCCCGACGCCCGCCCGTATCTCGGCGTCCTGCGGGTCCTCGCCGGACGCATCACCCGCCGCTCCGCCGCCCCCGGAGGAGCCGGGGACCTCGGGGCGTACGGCGAGTTCGGGCCCTGGTTCTGGCGGCGGCTCCGGCTGCCCGAGGAGGACCGGATCGACCTGCTCCGCCGCCTGGTGCCGGCCGACGGGCTGCCCCGGACCGACGGCGACGAACGGTATCTGGACGCGGTCGCCCGCCGTCTCGCCCTGGACGCCCCGGCCGTCCAGCCGCTGCTGTGCCGCTGGTTCACCGACGAACGCCCGCTGCTCGTGGGCCCCGACGCACCGGACGTCCCTCTGCGCCCCACCGTCGCCGCCGCCGCGCAGGCCCTGCTGTACGCCCGCCGCGAGCTGGACCTCGACGGCCTCACCGACGCGCTGGTCGCCACCCCGCACACCCGGGCCGGCGAGCTGCTCGCCGCCCTCGCGGAGGACGAGCCCACCGCCCTCTGCCGGGCCGTCGAGCGCTGGGCCCGCGACGAGGACCGCCCGGCCCGCCGCTCCGCCGCCGCCCGCTACGCCGGACTCCTCCAGCAGCGCGTCACCGCCGAGGGCGACCGGGCCCTGCTGCGCTCCGCCGCCGAGATCCTGCTGGACCGCCCCGAGGACGCCGAGCTGCACGCCGCCGCCCACACCCTCCTCGTCCGCGACCCGAAGACCCGGGGCCGCCACCTCCCGGGCGCGCTGCGCGCGTTCGCCGCCGGTGACCCCCGGCTGCCCGTCGAACTGCTCGCCGAGGTGTTCCCGTCCCACCAGGAGCCGGTCCTCGCCGCCCTCCGCGCCCGTCTCGCCCGCCCCGGCGACGCCGGGGGAGCGGTGCTGCGGGCCCTGGCCGGCCTCGACACGCCCGCGCTCGCGCTGCACGTCGCCGGGCTCGTACGGGAGTACATCGACGCCCACCCCGACGACGGCACGCACGCCGCCGAGTACGTCGACCTCCGCCTGGAGCACGGCCCGGCCGCCCGCGCCCTCCTGCTGCCCCTGGTCACCGGGCTGCTGAGGGACCGGCCCGCACCGCCCCCGGTGCGCGCCGCGCTCGCCGCCGTCCTCGCCGGGCCCGGCAGCGCGGACTCCCGGCCGCTGCGGGCCGAGCTGCTGGAGGTGCTGCTGGAGTTCGAGCAGACCACCGGCCGGAACCCGGACGTGCTGGAGGCCCTGCTCCGGGCCGCCGCCCGGGGCTCCGAGCGCCGCCCCGAGATCCGTACCCGCGCCCTCGTCCACCGCACCGGCATGCTGCTGGTCCGCACCCCCGAAGGCGCCGCCCGCTTCGACCGGGGCCTGGTCGAGTGCGCCCGCGCCGTGCCCGGCTTCGCGGCTCTCGTCACCCACTGGCTGGCCGACGCCCCCGAGGAGTGGGCGGCGGTCGTGGGCCCGAGCGCCCGGCGCACGGTGGAGGCGTTGGAGACATCACGTCCATCGATGCCGATGCCGATGCAGGCGGCGGGACGTGAGCATGGCAGTCTTAGACCTGCGTAATCGACATACACACGTACACAGGTTCGGGCGAGGAGCGGTCACAGTGCAGCGCTGGCGTGGCTTGGAGGACATCCCCCAGGACTGGGGGCGCAGCGTCGTCACCATCGGCTCCTACGACGGCGTGCACCGCGGCCACCAGCTGATCATCGGCCGGGCCGTCGAGCGCGCCCGTGAGCTGGGCGTCCCGTCGGTCGTCGTCACCTTCGACCCGCACCCCAGCGAGGTCGTCCGCCCCGGCAGCCACCCGCCGCTGCTCGCCCCGCACCACCGCCGCGCGGAACTGATGGCGGAGCTGGGCGTGGACGCGGTGCTGATCCTTCCTTTCACCGCCGAGTTCTCGAAGCTGTCGCCCGCCGACTTCATCGCGAAGGTCCTCGTCGACCGCCTCCACGCCAAGGCCGTCATCGAGGGCCCCAACTTCCGCTTCGGCCACAAGGCCGCGGGGAACGTCGCGCTGCTGACCGAGCTGGGCGCCACCTACGACTACACCGTCGAGGTCATCGACCTGTACGTCACCGGCGAGGCGGGCGGCGGACTGCCGTTCTCCTCCACGCTCACCCGCCGCCTGATCGCCGAGGGTGACGTCGCCGGGGCCGCCGAGATCCTCGGCCGCCCGCACCGCGTCGAGGGCATCGTGGTGCGCGGCGCGCAGCGCGGCCGCGAGCTGGGCTTCCCCACGGCCAACGTCGAGACCCTGCCGCACACCGCGATCCCCGCCGACGGCGTGTACGCCGGCTGGCTGGAGGTGGACGGCGAGTCGATGCCCGCCGCGATCTCGGTCGGCACGAACCCGCAGTTCGACGGTACCGAGCGGACGGTGGAGGCGTACGCCATCGACCGCGTCGACCTCGACCTCTACGGGCTGCACGTGGCCGTCGACTTCCTCGCGTACGTCCGAGGCATGCTGAAGTTCGACTCGATCGACGACCTCCTGGTCGCCATGGCCGCCGACGTGAAGCGCTCCAGCGAGCTGACCGCCGCGTACGACCGCACCCACTGACGCACTCGTCGGCCGTGCGTTCCGCCCGGGGACGACGGATGCTGGCAGGGTGCGCGACATCCTGCCCGACCTCCGTGCCCGGTGCGCCGACGGCGTCCCCCTCGCCCTGGCGACCGTCGTCGCCGTGCACGGCAGCGCACCCCGCGACCCCGGCGCCGTCATGGCCGTCGACGCGGCGGGCGCGGTGGTGGGCAGCGTCTCCGGGGGTTGCGTCGAGGGAGATCTGTACGAGGTCGCCCGCGAGGTTCTGGACGGTGCGGGGCCGCGCCTGGTGGCGTACGGGATCAGCGACGACGAGGCGTTCGGCGTCGGGCTGACGTGCGGCGGCACGATCGAGGTCCTGGTGCGCGCTTACGTCTCCACAGCCGAACTGGCGGATCTCCGTGCCCTGCTGGACCTGATCGCCGCGGACCGGCCGGTGGCCGAGGCGACCGTCCTGTCCGGCGCGGCGGAGACCGGGGCCCGCCTGGTGGTCCGCCCCTCCGGCGCCGGGTCCACCAAGGGCACGCTCGGCTCCGAAGGCCTCGACGCGGCCGTCACCGACGACGCCCGCGGACTGCTGGCCCAGGGCCACACCGCGACCCAGTGGTACGGGGCGCACGGCCAGCGCCGGATGCAGGAAGTGGCCGTCTTCATCCGGACGTACGCCCCGCCGCCCCGCATGCTGGTCTTCGGCGCGATCGACCACGCGGCGGCCACCGCCCGCATCGGCTCGTTCCTCGGCTACCGGGTCACCGTCTGCGACGCCCGCCCCGCCTTCGCCACCCGGGAACGCTTCCCCACGGCCGACGAGGTGGTCCGCGCCTGGCCGCACACCTACCTGGAGTCCGCCGAGGTCGACGCCCGCACGGTGATCTGCGTCCTCACCCATGACCCGAAGTTCGACGTGCCCCTGCTCCTCGCGGCCCTGCGCACGCCCGCCGCGTACATCGGCGTGATGGGCAGCCGCCGCACCCACCACGACCGGCTCGCCCGGCTGCGCGAGGCCGGGGCGGACGAGGCGGCCCTCGCCCGCCTCGCCTCACCCGTGGGCCTCGACCTCGGAGCCCGTACGCCGGAGGAGACGGCGGTCTCCATCGCCGCCGAGGTCATCCAGCACCGCTGGGGCGGGACGGGGCGGCCGCTGGGGGAGCTGACGGGGGCGATCCACCACCCGGGCGGGCCGGACGGGACGCGCTGATCAGGGCACCGTCTTCGCACCGTCCCGAGCCGGCTCCTCCTGCGGTGCGCCGTCATCGCGGGAGCGGTCCATGGCCCGCCACTCCGGCCGCAGTCCGGCGAGGGTGGTGGTGAGGAAGTACGCGGCCCCGCAGACGAGCAGCACCGGAGTCAGTCCTGCGGCCGTCACCGCCGCCCCGGCGAGCAGCCCGCCGAGCGGGATGCCGGACCAGGCCAGCGAGTCCCCGAGGGCGTTGACCCGGCCCAGCATCCGGCGCGGCACGCGCTCGACGAGCACGGCGCCCAGCACGGGGTTGATGAACCCGGCCCCGAACCCGCTGACGGCGAAGACCGCCAGCACCGCGCCCAAGGGGGCGTCCACCGCGAGGACCAGGAACCTCGGGGCCCCGGCCAGGAGGAACCCGACGAGGAACACCGCTCTGCGGGGCAGCCGGTGCGCGGCCATCGCGGCGATGAGGCTCCCGCCGGCCGCGGCGGCCCCCATTGCCGTGCTGACCAGGCCGATCGCCGCCGGTCCTTTCCCGGACTCCGCGGCCCACACGGGGACCATCAGGGTGGTCATGGCCGCGTCCAGCAGATTGGTGATGCCGACCACGACGATGACGGCGAGGAGCAGCGGATCGCCGCGCAGGAAGGTGAAGCCCTCGCCGAACCGCCGCCAGTAGCCCGGTTCCTGGGCGTCGGCGGGTGCTGACGGGTCCACGACCGGATGCCCCATGCCGCGCGGCAGCGCGACCGAGACGATCACCGAACCGAGGACGAAGCAGCCCGCGTTGACGACCAGTCCGGTCATGGGGCCGAGCAGCGCCACCAGGGCGCCGCCCGCGGCCGGGCCGATGGTGGAGGCGAGCCGCTCGATCACGCCGGACAGACCCATGGCCCGCTCCAGAGGTGTTCCGGCGCGCTCGGCGGCCTCCGGGACCATGACCTCTTTTGCCAGGTCGCCCGGACCGCGCGCGGCCCCGATCACCGCGACCAGGCCCAGCAGGACGGGGAAGGAGAGCTGGTCCAGAGTGTGCAGCAGGGGGATCGCCGCTGCGGCGGCCGCGCTCGCCAGGTCCGTGGTCCAGGAGACGGTCCGTGGGCCCGTGCGGTCCACCAACGGGCCGGACAACGCCTTGACCAGGACGTACGGTGCCATCTCGCAGAAGGCGACCAGCCCGGTCCGGGTGGCGCTGCCCGTGGTGACGAGGACGAACCAGGGCAGGGCGATCAGGGAGATCCGGGTGCCGGTCACGGAAGCGGCGACGGCCGCAAGCACCCCGGCCAGCGGTCGTAAGGACCGCTTGCCCGACAGGGGCGGCCCTTCGTGCGTCACGGTGTCTCCGCTTCCGGGGCGGGTGTGTTCAGCTCGGGCAGGATGTGGGTGATGACGCCGACGCGCTCCGCGCCCGCCGGGGCGGTCGCCGCGTTCTCCGGGGTGTCACGCCGGTAGCGACCGATGACGTCCCCCAACTCCTGGTAAAGCGCGGCGGTTTCCTCGGGTGTGAGCCGCAGGGCCCAGTCGCTCAGATCGAACCTCTCCCGCCAGACGCGGGGCATCGTCTGCAGCTCGTTCAGCGTCTGCCGGGCACGCAGGGAGTAGATGGAGGCGACGGACTGCTGGTAGGCGAGGGCGGCCTCCGGTTCCCGCTCGGCCAGTTCCGGGTCGTTGAACCAGGTCGTCCGATGCACCGAACGCCACCAGCGCTCGCGGGCGTTGCCGCGTTCCGTGTCCTCCTCGACGAAGCCCGCCGCGCCGAGCTGACGCAGGTGGTAGCTGGCCGTCCCGGAGTTCACCCCCAGCCGCTCCGCGAGCCGGGTGGCCGTGGACGGGCCGTGCTTCCGCAGCAGCCCGACCAGCTGCACACGGACCGGATGCGCCATGGCGCGCAGCCCCTTGGCGTCGAGGACGACCGATGCCTCGTCCAGTGACGGGTCGTCGGAAGGGTGCGGGGTGTTGTCAGTCATGCGGCAGATTCTAGACCGCAAAGAGTCCTTCGCAAAGGGTTCTTCGCGAAGAACTCTTTGCGGTCCGTGGTGGTCGGGGTGCCGACGCACGCCGACCGATGAGTTCGGCGGTGCGTGGCGGTCATCATCTGCGGGACCGCCGGAAGACGCGCGTCCGTACCGAAGGAGATGCCGTGGCCAAGCTCATCTACTCCATGATCACCTCGCTCGACGGTTACGCAGAGGCGGCGGAGGGCGGCCTCGGCACCGGGGCCGAGGATCCGGAGGTCCACACCTTTGTCAACGACCTCTTCCGGCCGGTGGCCACCTATCTCTACGGTCGGCGGATGTACGAGACGATGGTCTACTGGGAGACCGCGCTCGACGAGCCCGACCAGCCGCCGCACATCGCGCAGTACGCCCGCGACTGGCAGGCCGCGGAGAAGGTCGTTTACTCCACGACGCTCGACTCGGTGTCCAGCGCGAACACCCGTATCGAGCGGTCCTTCGACCCGGACGCGGTACGCCGGCTCAAGGACGAGGCGGACGCCGACCTCACCGTCGACGGCCCGAACCTCGCGGCCCAGGCCATCGCGGCGGGTCTGGTGGACGAGTACCACCTGTTCATCACCACGAGCGTGGTCGGCGGCGGCAAGCGGTTCTTCCCCGACGGCGTGCGCCTCGACCTCGAACTGGTCGAGGAGCGCGCCTTCGCCGCGAGTGGGCTGATCTACGCCCGCTACCGGAAGCGCTGAGTGCCACCGGCCTCAGGCCGTCGGTACGTCGGTGGACCCGCCCTCGCCCTCCCCGGCGCAGGCCGCCGCCCAATGGCACGCCACCTGGGCCTCCCCGCCCCCGCTCAGCACCGGCAGATCCACCGTGCGGCAGGCCTCCGCCACCCCCGCTCGCTCCGCCTCGCCCGAGGCCAGGACCTGGCAGCGGACGTGGAACCGGCAGCCGGAAGGCACCTTCGAGGGATCCGGCGGCTCACCGGCCAGCACGACCGGTTCGCCCTCCGCCTCCGGGAGGACGGACAGCAGGGCCCGGGTGTACGGGTGCTGAGGAGCCGTGAGCAGTTGCTCGACCGGGCCCGTCTCGACGATCCGGCCCAGATACATCACCGCCACCCGGTCCGCGATGTTCCAGGCGAGCCCGAGGTCATGGGTGACGACGAGCGCCGAGAGGCCCAGTTCGTCCCGGAGGCGCAGCAGGAGCGCCAGGATCTCGCCCCGTACCGACGCGTCCAGCGACGCCACCGGCTCGTCGGCCACGATCAGCTCCGGCTCCAGCACCAGGGCCCCGGCGATCACGACGCGCTGGCGCTGACCGCCCGACAGCTCGTGCGGGAAGCGCAGGAAGAACCGCTCCGGCGGGCGCAGGCCGGCCCGGGAGAGGGCCTCCGAGACGGCCGCCCGCTCGTCGCCCGTGTACCCGTGGATGCGCAGCCCCTCCGCCACCGCGTCGTACACCGTGTGCCGGGGGTTGAGCGAGCCGCTCGGGTCCTGGAGGACCAGCTGCACGCGTTTGCGGTACGCCTTGAGCGCCCGGCCCGCGTAGTCGAGCGGGGCGCCGCCGAAGGTGACCCGGCCCGAGGTGGGCGGTACCAGGCCGAGCAGGGACCGGGCGAGCGTCGTCTTGCCGCAGCCGGACTCGCCGACCAGCGCGACGATCTCGCCGGGCCGGATGTCCAGGTCGACGCCGTCGACGGCCCGGGCGGTGGCGGCCCCGCGCCGGCCGGGGAACGCGACCTTCAGCGTCTCGGCGCTGAGGAGGGGCGTGGCGCCGGTCGCAGGGACGGTGCTCATGGGGTGCTCCTCGTGTCGTCGGCCCCCGGGGAGACCGGTTCGTCCACCAGGACGCAGGCCGCCCGGCGCTCCGCCCCGGCCTCCCGCAGCTCCTGGTCCTCGGTGGCGCAGACGTCCAGCGCCACCGGGCACCGCGGGTGGAACGTACAGCCGCCCGGCAGCGCCGCCGGATCCGGCGGGTCGCCCGGCAGCCCGCGTGGGGCGTGCCGCGAGGACAGGTCCCCGATCCTCGGGAACGCGGCGGAGAGGGCCTTGCCGTACGGGTGACGGGCGTCCGCGTACACCTGCCGCGCGGGGCCCTCCTCCACGACCCGGCCCGCGTACATCACCGAGAGCCGGTCGCAGGTGTCGGCGAGCACCGCGAGGTCGTGGCTGATCATGATCAGGCCGACGTTCTGGTCGGACACCAGCTGCTCGATCAGGCGCAGGATCTGCGCCTGGATCATCACGTCCAGCGCGGTCGTCGGCTCGTCCGCCACGATCAGCCGCGGATCGCAGGCGAGCGCCATCGCGATCATCACGCGCTGACGCTGCCCGCCGGACAGCTCGTGCGGATACGCCAGCGCGCGGGCGGCGGGCAGGCCCACCTGTTCCAGCAGCTCGCCGGCGCGCTTACGGGCGGCGGCCGGGGTGGCCTTGGTGTGCAGCAGGATCGGCTCGGCGATCTGGTCCCCGACCCGGTGCACGGCGTTCAGCGAGTGCATCGCGCCCTGGAAGACGATCGACGCGCCCGCCCAGCGGACCGCCCGCAGCCGCCCCCACTTCATGGTGAGGACGTCCTCGCCGTCGAGCAGGATCTCCCCGGTGAGCTTCGCCGTCGGAGGCAGGAGGCGGAGCAGGGCCAGGGCCAGGGTGGACTTCCCACAGCCGGACTCCCCGGCGATGCCGAGCTTCTGTCCGGCCTCGACCCGCAGATCGACGCCCCGGACGGCGGGGACGGCGTCGGCCCCGCCGCCGTAGGTGACGGTCAGGTTCCGCACCTCCAGGAGCGGCGGATCGCCGACCGGCTCCGACAGGCCGGGCGAGCCGGACGGGTCCGGGTTCGGCGTGGTGGTCGTGGTCGTGGCGGTCAACGGGACACCCCCAGCTTGGGGTTGAGCACGGACTCGATGGTGCGGCCGCACAGCGTGAAGGCGAGGGCGACCACGGCGATGGCGAGTCCGGGCGGAGCGAGGTACCACCAGTTGCCGGAGCTGACCGCGCCGGCCTCACGGGCGTCCTGGAGCAGACCGCCCCAGGAGACGATCGTGGGATCGCTGAGCCCGAGGAAGGCGAGGGTCGCCTCGGTGAGGATGGCGGTGGAGATCACGAGCGTGGTCTGCGCCAGCACCAGCGGCATCACATTGGGCAGGACGTGGCGCGACATGATGTGCCCGTGACCGCCGCCGAGCGCCCGCGAGCGTTCGATGTAGGGGCGGGACTCGACGGACAGCGTCTGGGCGCGGACCAGCCGGGCGGTCGTCGGCCAGGTCGTCACGCCGATCGCCAGGATCGTCGTCCAGATCGACCGGGAGAGGACCGTGGCCAGGGCGATGGCCAGCACGAGGGTCGGCATCACCAGGAACCAGTCCGTCACCCGCATGATGACGGTGGCGTACCACCCCTTGAAGTGGCCCGCGGTGATCCCGATCAGGGTGCCGATCGCCACCGACAGGAACGCGGCGAGCAGCCCGACCGTCAGCGACACCCGCGTCCCCCACAGCATCAGGGCCAGCAGGCTGCGCCCGAACTGGTCGGTCCCGAGTGGGAATTCACCGCTCGGCTCCTCCAGTGGGCCGCCCGGGGCGTTCGTCACGCTCTGCGAGTCGGCCCCGACCAGCAGCGGGGCGGTCAGCGCCAGCAGGGCGATCACCGCGAGCACGGCGAGCCCGACGAGACCGGCGCGGTGCGTGCGGTACTGCCGCCAGAAGCGGGCCACGGCCTGCCGCCGCCGCGCCCGGGTCAGAGTGCGCGGGCTCTGTGCCCGCACATCCCCGGGGGGCTTGCGGGCGTCCGGCTCCTGAGGTTCGGAGGGCTTCTCCATCGACGTCGTCATCGGCCCACCCGGGGATCCAGCAGCGGATAGATCACATCGGCGAGCGTGTTCATCAGGATCACCGCGGCGGCGAACACGAAGAACAGCGCCTGCACCAACGGCAGGTCGGGCACGCTCAGCGCCTGGTAGAAGAGGCCGCCGAGGCCCGGCCAGGAGAACACCGTCTCCACCAGGATCGCCCCCGCCACCGTCGTACCGAGGTTCACGAAGAGCAGGGTGACCGTGGGCAGCATCGCGTTCGGCACGGCGTGCCTGCGGCGGACGAGGTCGTCGCGCAGCCCCTTGGCGCGGGCCGTGGTCAGGTAGTCGCTGCCCATCTCGTCGAGCAGCGAGGAGCGCATCACCAGCAGGGTGCGCGCGTACTCCACGGCGACCAGTGTGACGACGGGCAGCACCAGGTGGTGGGCGATGTCCAGCACCCGGTCGAAGCCCTCGGTGTCGCCGGACTCCATACCGCCGGTCGGGAACATCCCGGGGATCGGGCCGATGCCCACCGACAGGGTGATGATGAGGAGCAGACCGAGCCAGAACGAGGGCACCGAGTACAGCGTCAGCGCGAACGCCGTGTTGGCCCGGTCGCCGGCACTGCCGTTGCGCCACGCGGACCGCGCGCCCAGCCAGATGCCGAGCAGCGTGTAGATGACGAAGGCGGTGCCGGTCAGCAGCAGCGTGGCGGGCAGCGCCTCGGTGATCTTGTCGACGACCGGGGCGCGGAACTGGTACGACGTACCGAAGTCGCCGGTCAGCGCCTTGCCGCAGTACTGCGTGAACTGCTGCCACAGCGGCAGGTCGAGCCCGAACTCACGGCGCATCGCCGCGATCTGTTCGGTCGACACCTGACGGCCGCCGGTCATCTGCTTGACCGGGTCGCCGGGGATCAGCCGGAAGAGGAAGAAGCTGGTGACGAGGACGGCGAAGAGGGAGACGGCCGCCCCGGCGAGCTTGCCCGCCGCGTAGCGGGCGTAGGCGGCCGTACTGCGGGAGCGCGGGGAGCGGGCCGACGGCCCGGCCGGAGCCGGGCCGCCGGATGTGGTGCTCTCCACGCCCGCCGCGCCCTTCAGCAGGGCGGGAGTGCTTTCTGAGCTCATGGACTATTCACGGTCTTCCGCGGTGGAGCGGCGACGCATGGCGAACAGGAGTCCGCCACCGGCGAGGACGACGACGGCGATCCCGACCCCGATGAGCACCCCGGTGGAGGAGCCACCGGAGTCGGAGGAACCGGACGAGGAGGCCCCGGCGGCCGGGACCGCCGACCACCAGCTCCAGTAACCGTCCTGGCCGTAGATGTTGCCCGCGGCCGACGGCATGGTGGTGATGGACTCGATGTGGTCGGTGCGGTAGGCCTCGACGGCATTCGGGTACGCCATGACGTTCATGTACCCGGTGTCGTACAGCCGTGACTCCAGTTGCTTGACCAGATCCGCCCGCTTGGCGGGGTCGTACTCCGCCAGTTGCTTCTTGTAGAGGTCGTCGTACTGCTTGTCGCAGATGAAGTTGTCGGTCGCGGCCGACTCCTTGGCCTTGGACGGCAGGGCGGCGCAGGTGTGGATGGAGAGGACGAAGTCGGGGTCGGGGTTGACGGACCAGCCGTCGAAGGCGAGGTCGTACTCACCGGCGTACCAGGGGTCGGAAACGTTGTCGAGGCAGTCGACCTTCAGCCCGATGCCCTGCTCGCCCCACCACTCCTGGAGGTACTTGCCGATCGCCTTGTCGTTGGGGTCGGTGGCGTGGCAGAGGATACGGAAGTCGAGCGGCTTGCCGTCCTTGCCGACGCGCTTGCCCGCGCCGTTCTTCTCGTACCCGGCCTCGTCGAGGAGGGAGGCCGCCTTCGCCGGGTCGTAGGCGAGCTTCTGACCGTCCGCCGGCTTCCAGAAGTAGTCGCCGAAGCGCGGCGGGATGTAGCCCTCGCCCTCGACGGCGTGCCCCTGGAAGACCTTGTCGATGATGGTCTTGCGGTCGACCGCCATGAACAGCGCGTGCCGCACCTTCTGGTCCAGCAGCGCCGGGTGGCCGTCGCCGAACTTCTGCCCGTCCTTGGTCCGCGCCCCGGGGTTGACGGCGAGCGCGAAGAAGCGGCGGCCCGGGGCGTCGTTCACCTTGATGTCCGCGGCGTTCTTCAGCGAGGCGGACTGGGCGGGCGTCAGGCTCGGGCTGCCCGCGACGAAGGAGACCTCACCCTTGCGCAGGGCGGCCACGGCCGCGTCCTGGTCCTTGTAGTACCGGAAGACCAGCTCGTCGAACTTGGGCGACCCGCGCCAGAAGTCCTTGTTGGCCTTCAGCTTCACATAGCTGTCGACCTTGTAGTCCGTCAGGATGAACGGACCGTTCCCCACGACGGGGAAGTCCTTGTCGTTGTTGAACTTCGAGAAGTCGCCGACCTTCTCCCAGACGTGCCGGGGCACGATCGGGACGTCGAGCGCGGCCATCGTGGCCTGCGGCTCCTTGAGCTTGATGACCAGCTTGTCCTTGCTGGGGGCGGTCACCTTCTCGAAGTTGCCGACGAAGCTGCCGTTGGAGGTGGCCGCGCCCTCGTCGGTCATCATCTTGTTGAACGTCCAGGCCGCGTCCTCGGCGGTGGCCTGCTGCCCGTCGGACCATGTGGAGTCCGAGCGGATCGTGTACGTCCACGTCAGCTTGTCCGCGGAGGGCTCCCACGCGGTGGCCAGACCCGGGATCGCCTTGTTGTCCTTGGGGTCGTAGTTGGTGAGGTAGTCGTACATCAGCCGGTGGATGCTCGTGCTGACGAGCCGCTGCGCCAGGAACGGGCTGAGGGAGTCGACGCTCTGTGCGACGGCGACCGTGAGCGTCGTCTTCCCGTCGTCGGCGCGGGCCTCGGAGGGCGCGGGCGCGAGCGGATTGCCCGGGACGACGGACCCGGCGGCGAGCGCCAGGGCGGCCGCTCCGGAGGCCAGCAGGAGGCGTAGGCGTCGGCGTGGCCGGACGGAGTGGTGAGGAACTCTTGTGACCATGGACGGGGACCTCGCGTCATCACTCGCTGAAGAAGGCGGGCAGATCTCTGGTTCGCCAGTTGGTGAAGCGAAGGTTTATCAGCGGTGGTCGAGGCTCGTCAACGGTGTGTCAAACCGCGTGTGGGCTGCGGGAATGCGGAAGGGCTCGCACCGCGTGAGCGATGCGAGCCCTCATTGGTCTCAACCACTTCGGCTGTTCCGGCGGCCCTGTTGCCGGCCTACTGCTGCGGTGCCGGCGGCGCCTGCGGAGGCGTCTGCTGCCACCCGGCGGGAGGCACGGGGCCCTGCAGATCGGGCTGGCCTGCCGGGTTGGCCTGTCCGCCCTGCTGCTCCGGCAGCCCCTGCTGCGGCACGCCTGCCCCGGGCCCGCCCTGCGGGGGAGGCGACTGCTGCCACCCGTTCTGCGGACCGCCCGGCACCGCCTGCGGCGGGTAGGGGGCCTGGGGCGCCCCCGGCTGACCGGCCGTCTGATATCCCCCGTACGGCGGCTGCCCGCCGTAGGGCTGACCGTTGTAGGGCTGCTGCGGCGGCTGGCCATGCTGACCCTGCTGGGGCTGGCCGGGGTGCTGCGGGTGGTGGGGCTGCGGCGCGTAGGGCTGGCCGGGGCCGGGCTGCTGCGGTGCGTACGGCTGCTGGCCCGGGGGCTGCTGACCAGGGATCGGCTGTCCTGCTGCGGGCTGACCGGGCTGACCGGGGGCGCCCGGCTGCCCCGGCATCGGCTGGCCCGGGACCTGCTGGCCCGGGGCCGGGTAGCCCTGCTGTCCGGGCATCGGCGGGGCGAACTGCGGCGGCGGGTTCTGGCCGTCCGCCGTCCACAGCCCCTGCTGCTGCTGGGCGCGCGCGAAGTCCTCGGCCACCAGCGCCGAGAGGTGGAAGTACGCCTCACGGGTCTTGGGCCGCATCATGTCGAGGTCGACCTCGGCGCCCGCCGCCAGGTGCTCGTCGAACGGCACGACGACGACACCGCGGCAGCGCGTCTCGAAGTGCTGCACGATGTCGTCCACCTTGATCATCTTGCCGGTCTCGCGGACCCCGGAGATGACGGTGAGCGAACGCTGCACCAGGTCCGCGTACCCGTGCGCCGAGAGCCAGTCCAGCGTCGTGGAGGCGCTGGAGGCCCCGTCGACCGAGGGGGTCGAGATGATGATCAGCTGGTCGGCGAGGTCCAGGACCCCGCGCATCGCGCTGTAGAGCAGCCCGGTGCCGGAGTCGGTGAGGATGATCGGGTACTGCTTCCCGAGCACCTCGATCGCGCGCCGGTAGTCCTCGTCGTTGAACGTCGTCGAGACGGCCGGGTCCACGTCGTTGGCGATGATCTCCAGACCGGAGGGCGCCTGCGAGGTGAACCGGCGGATGTCCATGTACGAGTTGAGGTACGGGATCGCCTGGACCAGGTCGCGGATGGTCGCCCCGGTCTCGCGGCGCACACGGCGGCCGAGCGTACCGGCGTCCGGGTTGGCGTCGATGGCGAGGATCTTGTCCTGCCGCTCCGTGGCCAGCGTCGAACCGAGGGCGGTGGTCGTGGTGGTCTTGCCCACGCCGCCCTTGAGGCTGATGACGGCGATGCGGTAGCAGGACAGCACCGGCGTGCGGATCAGCTCCAGCTTGCGCAGCCGCTCGGCCTCCTCCTTCTTGCCGCCCAGCTTGAACCGGGAGGCGGCGGAGGGGTTACGGCTGCTCTTGGCCTTCTGCTTGCCCCGCACCAGCCGGTCGGAGGAGAGCTCGACGGCCGCGGTGTACCCGAGCGGGGCGCCCGGCACCGACCGCTCGCGCTGGTCGTGCGCGACGGGGGTGGGCCAGGCGCCGCCCGCACGCGGGTCGACGGGCTGCTGCTGATGCGGCTGGGGCTGGGCCTGTGCCGGGGGCTGCCCTTGAGCGGGGGGCTGGGGCTGGCCTTGGGCCTGGGGCTGTGCCTGGGCT
>NZ_QWFA01000105.1 GCF_003501885.1 Streptomyces globisporus | reverse complement strand
GCCGTGAGGGGAGGCCGCCACGGGCGGCCCCGCCCCCACCCCCCGGTCGCACGGTCGTCAGCCCGCCAGGAAGTCCCGGGCGATCGACTCCGCCGCCCGCTCCAGCAGCGGTCCCGCCTGGGCCATGGACACCGCCGGGTCCGGTTCGAGCTCGGCCAGGGCGTAGGCGCGGCGGATGCCCGCCTTCTCCAGGGCCTCCGCGGGCAGGGCGAGGCGGCCGCAGACCGCGACGACCTCGATTCCGGCCGCGCGGGCGGCGGCGGCGACCCCGGCCGGGGCCTTGCCGTGGAGGGTCTGCTCGTCGAGCGAGCCCTCGCCCGTGATCACCAGCGTGGCGCGGGCGAGCGCGGGGGCGAAGCCGAGGACGTCGAGCATGACCTCGATTCCGGGGCGGAAGCGGGCGCCGAGGGCGACGAGCGCCCCGTAGCCGATGCCTCCGGCCGCGCCCGCGCCGGGCAGCGCCGCCGTGTCGGGGCCGAGGACCGAGGCGTAGTGCGTGAGGGCCGCGTCGAGGACCGCGATGTCCTCCTCGCTCGCGCCCTTCTGCCGGCCGTACACCTCGGGCGCCCCCTTGGGCCCGGTCAGCGGGTTGTCCACATCGCTGGCCAGGATCAGGTCGACGTCCGCCAGGCGCGGGTCGAGCCCCGAGAGGTCCGCCTCGGCCAGTGTCGCGAGCGGTCCGCCGCCGGGGGCGACGGGCTTGCCGTCCGCGTCCAGGAAGCGGGCGCCGAGGGCCGCGAGCATGCCCGCGCCGCCGTCGGTGGTGGCGCTGCCGCCGACCCCGAAGACGATCGTCGTCGCCCCCGCCTCCAGGGCGGCCTTCAGCAGCTCGCCCGAGCCGTACGTGGTGGCCGTGAGCGGGGCGAACACCCCGTCGGGCAGGTGCTGGAGGCCCGAGGCCTCGGCCATCTCCACCACGGCGGTGTCCCCGCGCAGCGCGTACGCCGCCGTCACCGGGTCGCCGAGGGGGCCGGTCACCCGCGCCTCGCGGCGCTCGAATCCGGCGGCCACCGCCGCCGCGACCGTACCGTCGCCGCCGTCCGCGACCGGCAGGGTCTCCACCGCCAGGCCGGGGACGACGCGCCGCAGCCCGGCCGTCACCCGCTCCGCGACCTGTACGGCCGTGAGCGAGCCCTTGAACTTGTCAGCCGCCACGAGCACGCGGGCGGTCTCCACATCTGCTCCGTCCGTCACCTTGCATCCCTTGCTTTCGAACAGGCAGTCGCGCCGCCCCGACCCTATCCGCACGACCCCCGATCTGCCCATGGCCGTCCGCGGCCGTGCGGTCCGGACCCGGGCCACTACGCTGTCGGCCGTGACGACTCCCGATGCCGACTACGCCGCGTACATCGCCGGGCTCCCCCGGGTCCTCGCCGGTGCCGCCTCGCTCTTCCGCGACGCGGACGGGCGGATCCTGCTGGTCGAGCCGAACTACCGCAAGAGCTGGGCGCTGCCCGGCGGGACCGTCGAGTCGGGGACGGGCGAAGGCCCCCGGCAGGGCGCCCGCCGCGAGACGGCGGAGGAGATCGGACTCGACGTGGCCCCGGGGCGGCTGCTCGCCGTGGACTGGGTGCGGGGCGCGGGCCGGCCGCCGATCGTGGCATACGTGTACGACGGCGGGGTGCTCACGCCTGAGCAGCTGGCGGCGATCCGGCTCCAGGAGGAGGAGCTGCTGTCCTGGCGGCTGGTGGCCCCCGCCGACCTGGACGTTTACCTGCTGGGCCCGCTCGCCGGCCGGGTCCGGGCAGCGCTGGAGGCCCTGACGTCGGGCGGCGGTCCTGTGGAGCTGGAGGACGGCGAGCCGGTCGTGTAAGGGCGTCGGCAGCTCACCGGTGGGCGGGCGGGGCGGTCAGCCCTGCTGCGCCTCGGGTTTGATCTCCACCTCGCGCGCCGTGCCCTCCCGCTCGGCGACGAGGGCCTCGGTGCGGTGGCCGCGCGCGATGTAGTCGCGCACCACGAGTTCGACGGCGTCCTGCGGGTTCCCCACCCCCGCGAGGACCATCGCTTCGACGACGAGTTCGGCATCCAGACTGACGGTCACCTTGGCCATGCGCGGACCCTACCCCGCGCGTTCCGTCCAGGAGCCGGGTTCCCCGAAGAGCCCTGCGGAGGGCAGGTGCCGGGTCGTCGTCGCCACCATCCCCGCGGGCCCTGATGTGTGGCCGTCCACCATCGCCGGGCGGCCTCCCGGATTCCTAGTCTCGTGCGCAGTCGATGCGGCGAGAGGTGGACGGATGGGCAGGGACAAGGTGGTCGCCGACGCGGCGGACGCGGTCGCGGACGTGCGGCGCGGGGCGTCGCTGGCCGTGGGCGGCTTCGGCCTGTGCGGCATACCCGGCGTGCTGATCCACGCTCTGCTGGACCGGGGAGCCGGTGAGCTCAGGGTGGTGTCCAACAACTGCGGGGTGGACGACTGGGGCCTGGGGCTCCTGCTGCGGGCGGGGCTGATCGCGCGGATGACCAGCTCGTACGTCGGGGAGAACAAGGAGTTCGCGCGCCAGTACCTCCAAGGGGAGTTGGAGGTGGAGCTCGTCCCCCAGGGCACCCTGGCGGAACGGCTGCGGGCGGGCGGTTCGGGCATCCCGGCGTTCTACACACCGGCCGGGGCGGGCACCGTGATCGCCGAGGGCGGTCTGGCCTGGCGGCACGGCGCGGACGGCTCCGTCGCGGTCGCGTCGCCGCCCAGGGAGACCCGGGTCTTCGGCGGGCGGGAGCATCTGCTGGAGGAGGGCATCACCACCGACTTCGCGCTGGTGCGCGCCGCCGTGGGCGACCGGCACGGGAACCTCCGCTTCGACTCCTCCGCCCGCAACTTCAACCCGCTCGCCGCGATGGCCGGGCGCATCACCGTGGCGGAGGTCGAGGAACTCGTCGAGCCGGGCGAACTCGCCCCGGACGACGTCCATCTGCCCGGGATCTTCGTCCAGCGGGTCGTCCCCATCGGGACGGACGATCCGCGCGCCGAGAAGCGCGTCGAGCGCCTGACCGTCCGCACCGCCTCCGCTGTTCGTGAAGGGACCGTCTGAGATGCCGCTGACGCGTACGCAGATGGCGGCCCGGGCCGCTCGGGAGCTGCCCGACGGCTCCTACGTCAACCTCGGTATCGGACTGCCGACGCTCATCCCCGACCATCTGCCGGACGGCGTCGAGGCGGTGTTCCAGTCGGAGAACGGCATCCTCGGCGTCGGCCCCTACCCCGTGGCCTCCGAGGTCAGGGCCGACCTGATCAACGCGGGCAAGGAGACGGTGACCCTGCTGCCCGGGGCCTCCTGTGTCGACTCCGCGCTCTCCTTCGCGATGATCCGGGGCGGGCACATCGACGTGGCGGTCCTGGGGGCGATGCAGGTGTCCGCCTCCGGCGATCTGGCGAACTGGGTGATCCCCGGCAAGATGGTCAAGGGGATGGGCGGTGCCATGGATCTCGTCCACGGTGCCCGGCACGTCATCGTGTTGACGGAGCACACAGCACGTGACGGCTCCCCCAAGCTCCTCGCGGAGTGTTCCCTGCCGCTGACCGGCCGGGGCGTCGTGCACCGGATCATCACCGATCTCGCGGTGCTGGACGTCACCCCCGACGGCTTCCTGCTGCGGGAGGTGGCGGCCGGGGTGACGGTCGATCAGGTGCGGGCCGCGACCGGGGCGGAGCTGACCGTGGCGCCCGACCTGACATCGGCACGTCAAGTGGCATGATCGGTGGGCGCGTTGACCGGAAGCCCTCGGCGTCTCCCCCGTAGCAGCCGGGCGTGCTCCCGGCAACAGGTCGTGGCCCCCGGCTCCCGGGCCGGATGTGGAGGGCATCGCCATTACCCGGCCTCCCGCCCGCTTCCTACGGTGACCGCACCCCGGCCGCACCCGCCACCACACGGCGGGCCCGGCCGGGGTCACGGGATCACGGGCGATCCCGTGCACCGTCCCACGGGAGGTCACCATGTCGCACGTCGTTCCCTCGCACCCGGCTCCGCCCGGCGCGCCTCCGCCCGGATCCCGGCGCGGCGGGCGGTGGAGCCGTACCGTCCGCCGGTTCGCCGCCGTCGTCGCCCTGGCCACCGCGGCGGCCCTGGCAGGACCGGGGGTCGCCGGGGCGGCGCCGGCCGCTCACGCGGTCGCCGAGGCGCGGGCGGCCGCCGCCCTGGAGCGGGTCGCCTCGTTCGGGGCCAACCCCGGCGGCCTGAACATGTACGTGTACCGGCCCGCGGCCCTGCCCGCGAACGCGCCCGTGGTCGTCGCCCTGCACGGCTGCACCCAGAGCGCGCAGGTCTACTCCGACAACGCCGGTCTCAACACCTTCGCCGACCGCCACGGCTTCCTGGTCGTGTACGCCGAGACCACCACCGCCAACAACGCCAACAAGTGCTTCAACTGGTTCCAGCCGGGCGACACCCGGCGCGGCCAGGGCGAGGCCGCGTCGATCCGGCAGATGGTCGCGCACGCCGCGACCGCCTACGGCGTGGACACCGGCCGGGTCCAGGTCACCGGCCTCTCGGCGGGCGGGGCGATGACCTCCGTCATGCTGGCCGCCTACCCGGACGTGTTCGCCGCGGGCGCGGTCGTCGCCGGGATCCCGTACGGCTGCGGGGTCGACGTCGTCTCGGCGTTCGGCTGCATGAGCCCCGGCGCGGACCGCACCCCGGCGGCGTGGGCGCAGGCGGTCCGGGACGCGCACCCCGGTTTCGCGGGCCCCTGGCCCCGGGTGGCGATCTGGCACGGGGACAACGACGGGACCGTCGCCCCGAGGAACGCCGACGAGCTGCGGGACCAGTGGACCGCGGTGCACGGGCTCGGCCAGACCCCGGACCGTACCTCCACGATCGGCCCCAACAGCACCCGCAGGAGCGAGTATCTGGCGGCGGACGGCCGGAGCGTCGTGGAGGTCGACCGGGTGCCCGGCATCGGGCACGGCACCCCGGTCGACGCGGGCAGCGGCGCCGAGCAGTGCGGCGCGACCGGCACCCAGCACTTCATCGACTCGATCTGCTCCTCCTACTGGATCACCCGGTTCTTCGGCCTCGACGGCACCACCACCCCCGAGCCGCCCGTGGACCCGCCCACCGAGCCCGCCGCCTGCTGGACGGCGAACAACTACGAGCACGTACGCGCCGGCCGGGCCACCACCACCGGCGGCCAGGTGCACGCCAAGGGCTCCGGCCAGCATCTCGGGCTCTACAACACCTTCGTGACCCACACCCTCAAGGAGTCCCCGGCGGGCCACTACGTCATCGCCGACGGCTCCTGCCCCTGATATCGGCCTGTCGGCCACCCGCACACCGCCCACCCGACGGAGGCATATCTCATGCTGACCCCACCACCCCCGGCACCCCGGCGCGCCGGACCACGACACGACGACGCCCGCCGGCCACCCCGGGGCCGGTGGCTGCGCGGAGCGGTCGTCGCGGCGGCCGTGCTGACGGCCTGGACGGCGGCCCCGTCCGCCGCGGCCCCACCGGACCGGGACTCCGGCGGGCACGGGCACTGCGCCCGCCAGGACGTCCTCCGGGTGCCCGGGGCCGACCGCCAACAGACCGACTGCCTCACGGAGTTGACGACGGCGGGGACGGTGGCCTCCGGGCACACCGACCCGGCGGACTGGGCGGGGCTCACCCCGGAGGGCCTGGCCACCCCCAGGGGCGTACCGGGCATCCAGCTCGACGGCCACTTCCCCGACACGTCGACCGGCAACACCAACCACGGCTGGAACCACGACTCCCAGTTCGTGATCCGGCTCCCCGACCGCTGGAACGGCGGCCTGGTGGTGGCAGGTTCGCCGGGGGTACGCGAGCAGTACGCCAACGACCGGGCTTTCGGGGACTGGGCGCTCGCCCGGGGTTACGCGTTCGCCGCCACCGACAAGGGCAACACCTCGGCCGCGTTCCACCGGGACGGCCGGGCGCCCGGTGACGCCATCGCCGAGTGGAACACCCGCTTCACCCAGCTCACCCGCGCGGCCCGGCTGGTCGTCGCCCAGCGCTATCTGCGGCCCCCTTCCCGCACGCTGGCGATGGGCATGTCCAACGGCGGCTATCTGGTGCGCTGGCAGCTGGAGAACCGTCCCGAGCTGTACGACGGCGGAGTGGACTGGGAGGGCGCGCTCTGGCGGGCGGACGGGCCGAACCTGCTCACCTTCCTGCCGCCCGCCCTGCGCGCCTACCCGCGTTACGCGGCCGGGGGCGCCGACGCCGAGGACGCGCACCGGACCATGACGGCCGCCGGATACCCGGCCGGTTCGGAGTTCCTGTGGCCGTACCACCACCAGCACTACTGGGACCTGACGCAGCGGATCTACCGGGAGGAACTCGACCCCGGTTTCGACGGCGCTACCGAGGCCGGCACGCCCTTCTGCGCACCGGGGGCCCCCGCCTGCGACGCCGACTACGCGTACGCGGAGCGGCCGGACGAGGTCCGCGACGCGGTCGCGAAGATCGCTCTGACCGGCCGTATCGGGAAACCGCTGATCAGCTTCCACGGCACCCTGGACGTGCTGCTCCCGATCTCCCGGACCTCGGACACGTACGCGCGCATGGTGCGGCAGCAGGGGCGCGGGGCGATCCACCGCTACTACCGCGTCGAGGGCGGCACCCATGTGGACTCGCTCGTCGACGCCTTCCCCGACCGGCTGCGTCCGCTCGTGCCGTGCCACCGTTCGGCGGCCGAGGCGCTGGAACGCTGGCTGGACGACGGCCGGCGCCCCCCGTCGAGCCGCACGCTGGAGCTGCCCGCGGATGCCACTCCCGCCGAGCGGCTCACCCGCTGCCCGCTGACCGGAATGCCGAACGGGTAGCGGAGTCCGCCACTTCCCCCGGGCTCACTGTGGAGATTCACGCCATGGGATGTCCGGCCGGGTGTCTCTAGCGTTTCCGGCCATGACGAGCCAATTTCACGCAGCCTCCGCCTCCCCGGCGCCGGGCGCCGGGGCCGTGGACCTCAGGGGGCGTACCGCCCTCGTCACCGGCGGCGGCAGCGGCATCGGGCGGGCCATCGCCGAGGTGCTCGCCGCCGCCGGGGCCCTGGTGCACGTGGTCGACCGGGAGGCGGAGAGCGCCAAGTCCGTCGCCGCCGCGATCGGCGGGGTGGCCCACGTCGTGGACCTGGCCGACGCGGAGGCGGTCGGGACGCTGCCGACCGGGGTGGACGTCCTGGTCAACAACGCCGGGCTGCAGCACGTGTCCCCCATCGAGGAGTTCCCGCCGGCCCGCTTCGCGCTGATCCAGCAGGTGATGGTGACCGCCCCGTTCCTGCTGATGCGGCAGTGCCTTCCGCACATGTACGCCGGGGGGTGGGGCCGGATCGTCAACGTCTCCAGCATGCACGGGCTGCGGGCCAGCGCCTTCAAGTCCGCCTACGTCGCCGCCAAGCACGGCCTGGAGGGGCTGAGCAAGGTGGCCGCCCTGGAGGGCGCCCCGCACGGGGTGACCAGCAACTGCGTCAACCCCGGCTATGTCCGCACCCCGCTGGTGGAGGGGCAGATCGCGGGCCAGGCGGCCGCGCACGGGATCCCCCCGGAGGAGGTCGTCACCGACATCCTCCTGGAGCGCTCCGCGATCAAGCGGCTGATCGAGCCCGACGAGGTCGCCGCGGTATGCCTCTGGCTCTGCGGCCCCCACACCGGATACATCACCGGCGCCTCGCTCCCCGTGGACGGGGGCTGGGGCGCCCACTGAACCCCACCCCGGCTTCGGCCCCCACCGCAGCCGGGCGCACGACCCGCACCACCCGCACCCCCGTCCCTGACCGTCCGCCAACGAATCGCGGTGACTCACCATGGGTTCCCCCAGCTCCGCTCCGCCCGGCAACAGCCGCATCGGCCGCATCGTCGCGGCCAGCCTCGTCGGCACCACCATCGAGTGGTACGACTTCTTCCTCTACGGCTCGGCTGCCGCGCTCGTCTTCAACTCGCTCTTCTTCCCCAGCAGCGATCCGCTGGTCGGCACGCTGCTCGCCTTCCTGACGTACGCGGTCGGCTTCGCCGCCCGTCCCCTCGGCGGCGTCGTCTTCGGCCACTACGGCGACAAGATCGGCCGCAAGAAGCTGCTCGTGCTCAGCCTGCTCATGATGGGCGGCGCCACCTTCGCCATGGGTCTGCTGCCCACCCACGCGAGCATCGGGGTGTGGGCGCCGATCCTGCTGACCGTCCTGCGCCTGGTGCAGGGCTTCGCGCTGGGCGGCGAGTGGGGCGGCGCGGTGCTCCTCGTCTCCGAGCACGGCGGCGACGAACGGCGCGGATTCTGGGCCTCCTGGCCGCAGTCCGGTGCGCCCGGCGGCAATCTGCTGGCCACCGGCGTCCTGGCGCTGCTCGCGGCCGTCCAGTCCGACGAGGCGTTCCTCGCCTGGGGCTGGCGCATCCCGTTCCTGCTGTCAGGCGTCCTCGTCATGATCGGTCTGTGGATCCGTATCTCCGTCGAGGAGTCCCCGGTCTTCCTGGAGGCGCAGCGCAAGTCGGCCGAGGCGGCCGCGCAGGGGGAGAAGGAACAGCCCCCGGTCGTCGAGGTGTTCCGCAAGAGCTGGCGCGAGGTGCTCCTCGCGATCGGCACGCGCTTCGGCGAGAACATCTCGTACTACATCCTCACCGCCTTCCTGCTCGTCTACGTGACCGTGCACCTGGAGATGTCCAAGAGCGACGCCCTGAACGCCGTCCTGATCGGCTCCGCGGTGCACTTCGTCACCATCCCGCTGTGGGGCGCGCTCTCGGACCGGCTGGGCCGCCGCCCGGTCACCTTGATCGGCGCGGTGGGCATGGCGGCCTGGGCGTTCGGGTTCTTCGCGCTGCTGGACACCAAGTCGTTCCCCGTCATCGTCCTCGCGGTCACCCTCGGCCTGCTGCTGCACGGCGCGATGTACGGTCCGCAGGCGGCGTTCATCTCGGAGATGTTCGACACGAAGGTCCGCTACTCCGGCGCCTCGATGGGCTCGCAGCTGGCCTCGATCATCGGCGGCGCGCTCGCTCCGCTGATCGCGGTCGAACTCCTCAAGGACTACGAGTCGTCCGTCCCGATCTCCCTCTACCTCTGCTTCGCCTCCCTGGTCACCGCGGTGACGGTCTGGGTGGCCAGGGAAACCCGCGGCCGCGACCTGACCAAGGACGGCCCGGACCGTTCCGGCCCGGCCACGCCGACCGCGACCGTGAAGGACTCGGTCCCCCTCGGCCGCTGATCCCCCGCCCTCCCGCGCGCCGAACCGCTCGTACGGTGCGTGGGAGGGCTGTTCCCGTTAGGCCCCTCCCGGGAGGCGATCACCGTATGCTCACCGGCGTGACACGCCCCGCCCAGCACTCCGCGCCCGCCCTGCGGCACCTTCTCGACCTGCTGGCGCAGGGTGCGGCGGCCGAGGAGTTCGACCGGCCGGCCGCCGACGCCCGGCAGGCGGGGGCCTCCGCCGCCGAGCTGGCGGAGATCACCGAGGCCGCCGCCGTGGCGCTGCGCATCCGGCGCACGCTCGGCCAGCACCGGGTGCGCGAGGCGCAGCTCACCGCCCTGTTCGACACGGCCAGCGACCTGGCGGCCCTGCGGGACCTGGACGCCGTGCTGCGGGCCATCGTCCACCGGGCGAAGCTGCTGCTCGGCACCGACGTCACCTATCTCTCGCTCAACGACGACGCCGCGGGCGACACGTACATGCGGGTCACCGACGGCTCGGTGGCCGAGGCGTTCCAGCGGGTGCGGCTCGGCATGGGCGAGGGCCTGGGCGGACTGGTGGCCCAGACGGCCCGCCCGTACGCGACCGGGGACTACCAGGCCGACACCCGGTTCCACCACACCACCACCATCGACAGCGCGGTCCTCGACGAGGGCCTGCGGGCGATCCTCGGCGTCCCGCTGCGCCTCGGCGCCCGCATCATCGGCGTGCTGTACGCCGCCGACCGGTCGCCCCGCGAGTTCACCGCCACCGAGGTGGCCCTGCTGTCCTCCCTGGCCGACCACGCCGCGATCGCCATCGACGGGGCCCGGCTGCTGGAGGAGACCCGGGCCGCACTGGTCGACCTGAACGCCGCGTCGGAGACCATCCGGACGCACAGCGAGGCCATGCGCCGCGCCGAGGAGGCGCACGACCAGCTCACCGACCTCGTGCTCCAGGGCGGCGGGGCCGACGACGTGGCGGCGGCGCTCGCGGACATCCTGGACGGCGGGATCCTCATCCACGACGCGGACGGCGCTGAGCTGGCCCGGGCCCGCGCCGAACCGCTGCCGCAGCCGATCCCGGCGGTCTCGGCCTCCCGGGCCCGGGGCCGGGCGGTGCCGCTGGACGGCATCTGGGTCTGCGCCGTCCTCGCCGGACCCGAGCTCCTCGGCTCCATCGCCCTGACCGGCCGGGCCGGGCTCGCGGACGCCGACCGGCTGCTGTTCGAGCGGGCCAGTGTCGTCACCGCGCTGCTCATGCTGCTGCGCCGCTCGGTCGCCGAGACGGAGGACCGGGTACGGGGAGAGCTGCTGGGCGATCTGCTCGCGCGCACCGGCGACCCGGGCACCCTCGCGGCGCGCGCCCGCCGGCTGGGCGTCAACCTGAACCGGCGCCACAGCGTGTTCGTCGCCCACAGCGAGGTGGCCCCCCGCCACCGGCTCCTTGCCGCGTCCGCCCGCAGCGCGCAGGCCCTCAACGGTCTGGCCGGGCTCCACCACGACCACGTCGTCCTGGTCGCGCCCTCGGACGCACCGGGTCCGTCCGCGCAGGCGCTCGCCGCCGAGCTGGGCCAGGCGGTCGGCTTCCCCGTCACCGTGGGCGCGGCGGGCCCGGCCACGGGTCCGGCCGAGCTGCCCGAAGCGCACCGCGAGGCCGACCGCTGCCTCTCCGCGCTGCGCGCCCTCGGCCGCACCGGGAGCGGCGGGGCCGTCGCGGACCTGGGATTCATCGGCGTACTGCTGGGCGACCAGGCGGACCTGGGCGGCTATGTCCAGCGGACGCTGGGGCCCGTGCTCGACTACGACAGCCGGCGCGGCACCGACCTCGTCACCACGCTGGACGCCTATTTCGCCGAGGGCGCGAGCCTGACCCGGACCAAGTCACTGCTCCATGTGCATGTGAACACGGTGGTGCAGCGGCTGGAGCGCATCGGCCGGCTCCTGGGCCCGGACTGGAACGCGCCCGCCCGCACGCTGGAGATCCAGCTGGCCCTGCGGCTCCACCGGCTGACGCAGGGCCTGTGAGCGGCCGTATCCCTCCGGCCGGGAGGGCTCTCAGCCGTCCAGGCCCGCCGAGACCCGTCGCGAGGGCTTGAAGACGTACAGGTCGAGGATGTCCGGGGCGTCCGCGAGCCCCGGGCCGCCCGCCGCCGCCCAGGTCACGATGTCCCGCTCGGCGTGCTCGTCGTTGACCAGGCCCAGCCAGACCGGCCGGCCCCCGGCCCTGCGGCCCTCGGCGGAGGGCTGCACGACGATCACGTTGCCCTGCTCGCAGGCATCGAGGCACTCGACCGCCCGTACGGTGGCGGCGCCCTCCAGACCGGAGCGCAGCCGGGCCAGCTGGGCCGCGTGGTCGACGCCCGGGATCTTCTCGGTGCCGCAGCAGCAGCCCCGGCAGACGCTGACGGTGGGGCGGCCGGCGGCCTGGGCGGGCACGTCCTTGCGGGAGCGGCGGCTCATCGGGGCACTTCCCGTCGCGGAGAGGGGTGAGGGGTGATCTCAGCTGAGGACCACCGCCGGTCCGGGTGATCACCACGACTCTACCGAGGCGTCCGCGGTTCGAACACCAGCACCCTCGCCGGGCCGGGTGGGGTATCGTTGACGGCTGCGAAGGGGAGTAGCCCCGCAAACCGGTCGTCGACACACTGGAGCCCTCGGGCTCCCGGTGGCCGGGCTCGTGGATCCTGAGAGGGACTTCCGGGCGGGCGAGACCTTCGGTCCTGTATGACACGCCCACGCCCTGTGGGCGCTGCCGTCATGCCGGGCCGAGTGGTCCTCCGGAAGCCCGTGCGGCGCTTCGCGAAGATCCGGGGCCCGGCTCGCACAGAAAGCCACCCGGAATGCATCTCGACCTCCTGGCGATCCTCACCGCCTTCGGGCTGATCTTCCTCGCGGAGCTCCCCGACAAGACGATGTTCGCCTCGCTGGCCATGGGCACGCGGATGCGCCCGCTCTACGTGTGGTTCGGCACGTCGTCCGCGTTCATCGTGCACGTCGCGATCGCCGTCGGTGCGGGCAGCCTCATCGGGCTGCTGCCCGACTGGATCGTCAAGCTCGTCTCGGCCTCGCTCTTCGCCCTCGGCGCGTTCCTCCTGCTGCGCGGGAGCGGCGGGGACGACGATGACGAGACCGAGGTGAAGACGGTGACCGGCTTCTGGCCGGTCTACTCGACCGCGTTCATGGCGGTCTTCATCAGCGAGTGGGGCGATCTGACGCAGATCACCACCGCCAACCTCGCGGCCGGCAACGGCACCTGGTCCACGGCGATCGGTTCGGCTGCCGCCCTGATGTCGGTGTCGGCCCTGGCGCTGCTGGCGGGGAAGTTCATCGCGAAGCGCGTACCGCTGAAGACCGTGCAGCGCATCGGCGGCCTCTGCATGCTGGGCCTCGCCGTCTGGACGGCCGTGGAGATCTTCACCGGCTGAGGCCGCCGTGCGCGGCGGGGCGGGGACGTTCCGATTTCGGTGCGCCCCCGCCCACGGACTTCGGTGCGCCCCCGCCCGCGGAATTCTGTACACCGCCGCCCGCGCTCAGAACAGGGCCTGCGCCGCCTCCCCCGTGCCGCCGCTCTCGAAGGCGAGCAGCCGCTGCTTGCGGTCCAGGCCGCCGCCGTATCCGGTGAGGCCCCCGGAGGCTCCGATCACACGGTGGCACGGGACGATGATCCCGACCGGGTTCTTGCCGTTGGCCAGGCCGACGGCGCGCGAGGCGCCCGGCTTGCCGAGCTCCTCGGCCAGTTCGCCGTACGTCCGGGTCTCGCCGTACGGGATCTTCAGCAGCTCCGCCCAGACGCTCCGCTGGAACGGGGTGCCCGCCAGGTTCATCGGGAGGTCGAAGGCGGAGCGGTCGCCGGCGAAGTACTCGCCGAGCTGGCGGATCACCTCGTCGAAGGGCTCCGGGTCCGGTACGCCGAAGGTCTCCTCGGGCGGGCGGTGCCGCTGGTCGGTCATGTAGAGGGCCGACAGGACGCCGTCGGTGGCGACGAGCGTCAGCGGGCCGTAGGGGCTGTCGACGACCGTGTGCTGCTTGGCGGCGGTGGTGGCGGGTGTGGCGGTCATTGCGGTGCTCCTTCAGGCGGGCAGATGGTTGATGGGGTGGTCGTCCACCGTCCAGAGGTACTGCACGGCGTACGCCCGCCAGGGGCGCCAGTCGGCCGCCCGTGCGGTGAGGGCGGCGGGGGTGGCCCGCAGGCCGAGCCGTTCGGCGGCGCGGCGGATACCGAGGTCGGTGGGGAGGAAGGCGTCGGGGTCGCCGAGGGACCGCATGGCGATGGACTCGACGGTCCAGGGGCCGAAGCCGGGCAGCGCGGCCAGTTCGGCGCGGGCCTGCTCCCAGTCGGTGTCGGTGTCGAGCCGCAGCCGGTCCTCCGCGAGGGCGGCGACGAGCGTGGTGAGGGTGGTGCGGCGGGTCCGCGGCAGTGCGAGGGTCTCCGGGTCGAGGTCGGCCAGCGCCCGAGGGGTCGGGAAGAGGTGGGTGAGCCCGCCCTCGGGGTCGTCGACCGGAACGCCGTGGGCGGTGACCAGCCGGGCCGCGTGGGTGCGGGCGGCGGCGGTGGAGACCTGCTGGCCGAGCACCGCGCGCACGGCGAACTCCGCGCCGTCCACGGTGCGCGGCACCCGGCGGCCGGGGCCCGCGTCGACCAGCGGGGCCAGCAGCGGGTCGGTGCGCAGCTGGGCGTCGACGGCGACCGGGTCCGCGTCCAGGTCGAGGAGCCAGCGGCAGCGGCTGATGGCCCGGGTGAGGTCGCGGGGGTCGGTGAGGGAGAGCCGGCAGGCGATGTGGTCGGGTTTCGGGGTCAGGGCGACGACGCCGTGCCCGTACGGGAGGGTCAGCGTGCGCCGGTACGCGCCGTCGCGCCACTCCTCGACGCCGGGGACCGCGGTCGCGGCGAGGTGGCCGAAGAGGTTGCTGGGGTTGAGCGGGGCCCGGTACGGCAGGCGCAGCGCGATGACGCCCGGTACGGCGGTGGTCCGCGGGCCCCGGGCGGCGCGGGTGCGCAGGTCGCCGGGGGCCAGGGCGAAGACCTCGCGGACCGTCTCGTTGAAGGTGCGGATCGAGGAGAAGCCGGCGGCGAACGCCACCTGGGCCATGGGCAGGTCGGTGGTCTCGATGAGGAGGCGGGCGGTCTGCGCCCGCTGGGCGCGGGCCAGGGCCAGCGGTCCGGCGCCCAGCTCGGCCAGCAGCTGGCGTTCGATCTGGCGGGCGGAGTAGCCGAGCCGGGCGGCGAGCCCGGGCACTCCCTCGCGGTCGACGACCCCGTCCCGGATGAGGCGCATGGCGCGGGCGACCGAGTCGGCGCGGGCGTTCCACTCCGGGGACCCGGGGCTGGTGTCGGGGCGGCACCGCTTGCAGGCCCGGAATCCGGCCTGCTGGCAGGCGGCGGCGCTCGGGTAGAAGGTCATGTTGCGGGTCTTGGGAGGCACGACGGGGCAGCTGGGGCGGCAGTAGATCCGGGTGGTGAGGACCGCGGTGAAGAACCAGCCGTCGAAGCGGGCGTCCTTCGACCGGACGGCCCGCACGCAGCGCTCGGTGTCGGTGTGCATGGTTCCAGGATGGTTCACCGGTCAGGGGCTTGGCTGGCGGAAATCCGACACGGAGGTCACCCGGAAATCCGACAGCCGTACGACGACCGCCGAGGCCGTTGGGGCCGCCCTCGCGGCGAGCGCGGTCTCAGCCCCGCATCGCGAGGACTTCCTCGAACTCCACGTACGCGTGCGCGTCGAAGAGCACGAAGCGCACCTCCTCGACCCGCTCCACGGTCTCCGCCAGGACCGTGCGCACCGCGATCCGGGCCCCGTCGTCCATCGGCCAGCCGTAGATACCGGTGGAGATCGCCGGGAACGCGATGGACTTGGCCCCCAACTCGGCGGCCAGGCGCAGGGATTCGCGGTAGCAGGAGGCGAGCAGGGCGGAGCGGTCCTGGGCGCCGGAGAAGACCGGGCCGACCGTGTGCACGATCCACTGCGCGTCGAGGCGTCCGGCGGTCGTGGCGACGGCCTGCCCGGTGGGCAGCCCCTTTCCGTACTGCGAGGCGCGCAGTTCACGGCAGGCGGCGAGGATGTCGGGGCCGCCGCGCCGGTGGATGGCGCCGTCGACTCCGCCGCCGCCGAGCAGCGAGGAGTTCGCCGCGTTGACGATGACGTCGACGGACTGGTCGGTGATGTCACCGCGGACCAGACGTACGGCGGGAGAGACAGAGGTGCTCATGCGGACATCATGCCGCGCGCCGGGGGCCTTCGCCGCACGGTCGGGGCGACCCGCCGGGCGGACCCGCGGCGGGCACCACCTGAGGCCGGGCGGCCGCCTCAGGAGGCCGCCCGCAAACGCCGCCATACGGCCTTGGCCGCGTGGTGTCCGGACATGCCGTGCACCCCGGGTCCGGGTGGGGTGGCCGAGGAGCAGAGGAACACCGCGGGGTGGGCGGTTGCGTACGGGACGCGGGCGAGCTTGGGGCGGATCAGGGTCTGGAGGCCGGCGAAGGCTCCGCAGGCGATATCGCCGCCGATGTAATTGGCGTTGCGCGTTGCGAGTTCGGGCGGTCCGGCGACCGCGCGGGCGAGGACCAGGTCGCGGAACCCGGGGGCGAAGCGCTCCAGTTGGCGTTCGATGGCGTCGGTGGCGTCGCCCTCCCAGCCCGCCGGGACATGGCCGTACACCCAGAAGACATGGCGCCCTTCGGGGGCACGCGAGGGGTCGGTCAGGGTGGGCTGAGCGGTGATGAGGAAGGGGGTGCTGGGGTCGCGGCCGTCGACGGCGGCCTGCAACGCGGCGTCGATGGCGGTGGCGGTGGGGCCGATGTGGACGGTGCCCGCACGGCGGGCCTCGGGCGCGGTCCAGGGGACGGGGCCGGACAGCGCGTAGTCGATCTTGAAGGCGGAAGCGCCGTAGCGGTAGCGGTGGTAGGCGCTGCCCAGTCCGGCGATGCGGGCGAGGGCGGAAGGCGAGGTGTCGAAGATGTAGGCGCGGGCGGGCGGCAGTTCGTCCAGCCGCTTGACCTCGCTGCCGGTGCGGATCGTGCCGCCGTGTTCCCGGAGCAGGGAGGCGAGGGCGTCGGAGATGGCCTGGGAGCCGCCTCGCGGCACCGGCCAGCCGTTCTCGTGGGCGGCGAGCGCGAAGACGAGGGCGATGGCCGAGGTGGCGAAGCCGCTGGTGGGAGCTATGGCGTGGGCGGCGAGTCCGGCGAAGAGGCCGCGGGCCCTCTCGCCCTGGAAGCGCCGGGAGACCCAGGTGGCGGGCTGGAGGCCGAGCAGACCGAAGCGTGCCAGCCGGTACGGGTCGCGGGGCAGGCCGTCCCAGGGTGTGCGCAGGAAGTCGGCGGCGAGGGTGTCCCAGCGGCCGAGGAAGGGGGCCATGAGGCGGCGGTAGGCGCCGGCGTCGGCGGCCCCCAGCGTCATGGCGCTCTCACCGACGGAACGGGTGAGGACGGCGGCCGTGCCGTCGGGGAAGGGGTGGGCGAGGTCGACCTCGGGGTGCAGCCATTCCAGGCCGTGCCGGGCCAGGGACATCGCCCGGAACGCGGGCGAGCCGATCCCGAGGGGGTGCACGGCGGAACACGGGTCGTGCCGGAATCCCGGGAGGGTCAGCTCCTCGGTGCGGGCGCCTCCGCCGATGGTGTCGTGCGCCTCGTGGACCTCCACGGAGAAGCCCCGGCGGGCCAGTTCGGCCGCGGCGGTCAGTCCGTTGGGCCCGGCGCCCACCACGACCGCATCGAGCATCGACGGCACCTTGGGACTCCTTCGTCGGCCGGCAGTCGGACTCCCAGGGTATGCGGCCCCACCGACAGCGCGGACCCGGACCCCCACGGATCCGCGTGCCGGGCGGCCCGAGTGCTCGGCGACGGCCCGGGGCTCGTTCGGCAGCCCCGGGGCGACCGTCTCCGTCAGCCGCCCGCCCGCAACGCCGTCAGGATCCGTTCGGCGGTGGCCTCGTCGCGGGCCGCCGTGAACGGCAGGTCGTTGCCGCCCGCGATCCGGAACGGGACGCCCGCCAGGGTCGCCTGCGCGCCGCCCGCCTCGGTGACCAGGAGCAGTCCGGCCGCGTGGTCCCAGGCGTACTCCCAGTTGAACGCGGTGGCGTCGAGATCCCCGCGCGCCACCGCGAGGTACTCCAGGCCCGCCGAGCCGCAGGGCCGGGCCGCGATACCTTCGGTGCGCAGGCCGAGCAGGGCCCGCTTCTGGGCGTCGGTGGTGTAGTCGGGGTGCGACATGGCCACGCTCAGTACGGCGCCGGGAGCGGGGGCTCCGGCGCGCAGCGGGGTGCCGTTGAGCGTGGCGCCCCGGCCGCGTACGGCGACGGCCATCTCACCCAGGACCGGTGCGTACGTCCAGGAGGCGTGGACCTCGCCGTGCTGGGCGAGGGCGACCAGAGTGCAGAAGGCGGCCTCGCCGCGGACGAACTGGCGGGTGCCGTCGACCGGGTCGACGATCCAGACGGGGGCGTCGCCGCCGAGGGCGTCGTAGACCGCCGGGTCGGCGTGGACGGACTCCTCGCCGACGACGACCGAGCCGGGCAGCAGCTTGGTGAGGGCGGCGGTCAGGTGTTCCTCGGCCAGCCGGTCGGCGGCGGTGACCAGGTCGTGCGGGCCGCTCTTCTCGATGATCTCGTGAGCGGCGAGCTTCCGGTGGCGGGGCACGATCTCGGCCGCGGCGGCGGCGCGCACGGCGGCCTCGACCTCGGCCAGCGGTCCGGTGTCCCCGGCGGTCCCGTACAGGAAGTCATCGATCATGGCTCCACCCAATCATGGCCGCCCACCCAGCCACCGTCGCCGCCCACCCAGCCCGTCCGGCGTTTGAGGACGGAACCGTCGCAGCGGCGTTCACCACGCTCGACGGGCTGAAAGGCGTCGTTGCGGGAACCCTCGCTGCTGTCCTGCTGCACGCGCTCTTCGCCGTCGCCGACCGGACGCTCACCACGCCCGGGCGGCCTCGATCAGCAGATCGCGCACCCGCGCCACCTGAGGGTTGACGGCGGAACCGGGGCGCTGCACGAGGTACGCGGTGTTGATCGGCGGGTCCTCGGGGGCGTACAGCTCGACGAGGGCGCCCGAGGCCAGTTCGTCCGCGCAGAGGTAGCGCGGCAGCACCGAGAAGCCTGCCCCGGCCACGACGGCGGCGAGCACCCCGCGCAGGTCGGGCACGGTGACGGCGGCCGGGCAGTCGAGACGGCGGCCGAAGACGTGTCGCCAGTAGCGGCGGGCGATGGGCAGGTCCTCGGCGTACGTCACCAGGGGCAGGCCGTGCAGCACGCCCGGCCCCCGGGCGGCGAGGTTCTCCGGTCCCCCGATCCGGGCGGCCCAGTGCGGTGCGGCCGTCAGCACGAACTCCTCATCCATCAACGGCACCGCGGACAGCGCCCTGCCGCGCGGCCGGGCGGTGGCGATGACCAGGTCGTGGCGGCCCGCCCGCAGCTCGTCCAGGAGCGCATCGGTGAGCCCGGTCGCGGCGCGCAGCAGCAGTCCGTCCGCGACGAGCGGAGCCAGCGCGGGCAGCACCCGCAGGCACATCAGCTCGGCGGGGCCCGCCAGGTGGACGGGGTCGGCCGGGCGTTCACCGGCCGGGACCGTATCGCCCGTGACCTCGGCGAGAGCGTCCAGCGGAGCGACGATGCGGGCCGCCAGCTCGTCCGCGTACGGCGAGGGGGCGACCCCGCGCGGCAGCCGTTCGAACAGCTCCCGGCCCACCTGCCGCTCCAGCGAGCGCATCTGGGCGGTGACGGTCGGCTGGGAGAGGCCGAGCAGCCGGGCGGCGGCGGTGAAGGACCCCGACCGGTGCACGGCCAGAAAGGTCCGCAGCAGATTCAGATCGGCCGGACCCGGTGGTGCGTCCGCCGGACGGACCAGCCCGGCGAACCCATCAGGATCCTTATTTCTCATAGCTGCCAGCCTATTGGAAACCTATGGACGATCCGGCCTACCGTCGCACAGGTCAGCACTTCCCGAGCCCCCGACCGACCCCTCGACAGCCCCTCTGATCTATGGAGACGTACGACATGGCAAAGATCCTTTTCGTGGTGACCGGCGCGGACCACTGGACCCTGGCGGACGGCACGAAGCACCCCACGGGTTTCTGGGCCGAGGAGGCCGTGACCCCGTACCAGACCCTCACCACCGCCGGTCACGAGGTGGTCGTCGCCACCCCGGGCGGCGTCGTCCCGACCGTGGACCGCGGCAGCCTGGCGCCGGAGTTCAACGGCGGTCAGGAAGGCGCCGACCGGGTCGCGGCCGCGCTGGACGCGTTCGAGGAGCTGCGGCGGCCGGTCGCGCTGGAGAACGTGGACCTGGACGCGTACGACGCGGTGTTCTACCCCGGCGGCCACGGCCCGATGGAGGACCTCGCGGTGAACGAGGCCTCCGGCCGACTGCTCACCGCCGCGCTGGCCTCGGGCAAGCCGCTGGGCGTGGTCTGCCACGGTCCGGCGGCGCTGCTGGCCGCGACCGGCCCCGACGGGACGAACGTGTTCGCCGGGTACCGGCTGACCGGCTTCACCAACACCGAGGAGACCCAGGCGGGCCTCGCGGACCAGGCGAAGTGGCTGCTCCAGGACCGGCTGGTGGCAGCGGGCGCGGAGTTCCAGGAGGGTGAGCCCTGGGCGCCGTTCATCATCACCGACCGGAACCTGATCACCGGTCAGAACCCTGCCTCGTCGGCCCCGTTGGCCGCCGAACTGATCAACCGGCTCGGCTGACCGTCCGCCCGGCGGCCGGGTCCGTTCAGATCCAGTCCTGCCGTGCGGGCGGCTCGCAGAGTTCCAGCACCACCTCGCCCGTCTCCGGCTCGTCCCCGGAGACGGGCCGGACGCGCGCCCCGACCGTCACCAGGTGCGGGGCCGCACCCACGATCCGGCAGCGGAAGACGAACCCTTCGGAGAACCGGACCAGGGACTCGTTGCGTGCCGCCTCGGTGTAGCGGTGGATCACGGCGGTCCGGACGATCACGCCGTCGCCGGTGGTGCGTTCGGGCTCCAGTTCGCTGGACGCGCACACCGGGCACAGCAGCCGCCGGAAGGAGGCGGTGCCGCACCAGCGGCAGCGGTGGTAGGCAAGGCCGCACTCCTCGTGCGCCTTCTGGACGGTACCCATTCCTGTCTGGGACACGGCTCGACCCCCTGCGCTCGACTCGGACGCGCCGCACCTGCACTGCCGGCGCGTCCGCACCATATGGCACTGAGTGCCGGACAGTAAAGGCACTGAGTGCCCATTGATACTCAGTTCTCGCCGACGGCCGCCTCGATCTGCTGCACGACGCGCCACATCGGGGTGCCCTTCCGCGCGACCATCACGACCACCTCGCCGTCGCCGTCACCGCCACCGGAGACCGCAAAGGGGACGGCGGAGGCTTCGGAGACGGCGGGGGCGGCCGGGGCGGTGGAGGCCGCGGAGGCGGCAGGCCGCCCCCACACCTCGCGCACCAGGGCGAGCGCATGGTCGACCGCCACCTCGGGGTCCCCCTCCCCGCCCGAACGCAGCCACAGCCGCAGCCCGTTGTTGTGCGCGGCGACCACGGACGCGGCGATCACCTCGGCCCGCAGCGCCCCGTCACCGCCCTCACCGAGCCGGCTCCGCAGATGACCGGCGAGGGTCTGCTCGTAGCGGCGCACCACGGACAGCTCGTACGTCCGCAGCCCCGGCACCTCTCGGGTGAGCCGGTAGCGCTGGACGGAGAACTCGGGGTTGGCCGCGTACATCCGCAGCACGATGCGCGCGGCGTCGGACACCGCGCCGACCGGATCATCGTCGTCGGCCGCGGCCAGGAATTCGGTCATCTCGGCGAGGCAGCGCTCGTGATCGGGGAAGACCGCATCCTCCTTCGACGGGAAGTAGCGGAAGAACGACCGCCGGCCCACACCGGCCCGCGCGACGATGTCGTCCACGGTCGTCCGCTCGAAGCCCCGCTCCAGGAAGAGCTGGAAGGCGGCCTGCGCCAGCACCTCCCGCATGGGTGCCTTCTTCTCGGGTCCTCGCGCCTCGCTCATGCGGCGAAACGTAGCACCGGAAGAGGTGGTTTGGCACTGGGTACCTTTACAGAGGGTACTGAGTGCCATAGTCTCTTCACCAGTACGAATGACACCCAGGTGGGATCACACCCAGGTAGGCAGGAGAGCCGGCGTGAGCTTGAGGATCGTTGTCTGTGTGAAGTACGTGCCCGACGCGACCGGTGACCGGCGTTTCGCCGATGACCTGACGCTGGACCGTGAGGATGTCGACGGTCTGCTGTCGGAGCTGGACGAGTACGCGGTCGAGCAGGCGTTGCAGATCGCGGACGAGGCGGACGATGCGGAGATCACCGTGGTGACGGTGGGTCCGGAGGATGCCAAGGACGCGTTGCGCAAGGCGTTGTCGATGGGTGCGGACAAGGCGGTTCACGTCGAGGACGACGATCTGCACGGCACCGATGTGATGGGTACGTCGCTGGTGCTGGCGAAGGCGGTCGAGAAGACCGGCTACGACCTGGTGATCTGCGGTATGGCCTCGACGGACGGTGTGATGGGCGTACTGCCGGCGCTGCTGGCGGAGCGCCTGGGTGTGCCGCAGGTGACGCTGCTGTCCGAGGTGTCGGTGAACGACGGTGTGGTGACCGGGCGTCGTGACGGTGACACCGCGACCGAGCAGCTTGAGGCGTCGCTGCCGGCGGTGGTGTCGGTGACCGACCAGTCCGGTGAGGCGCGTTACCCCTCGTTCAAGGGGATCATGGCGGCGAAGAAGAAGCCGGTGGAGTCCTTGGATCTGGAGGACCTGGAGCTGGACGCGGACGAGGTGGGTCTGGCGGGTGCGTGGACGGCGGTCGACTCGGCGACGGAGCGTCCGGCGCGCACGGCGGGCACGATCGTGAAGGACGAGGGTGAGGGCGGCAAGCAGCTCGCCGAGTTCCTCGCGGGCCAGAAGTTCATCTGATCCCGCACGCTCGGTCCTCCCTCTTCTTCCTCCCTCTCTTCTCTCGTCTGTCTGGAGTGCGTTGTCATGGCTGAAGTTCTGGTTCTGGTCGATCATGTGGATGGTGCGGTCCGTAAGCCGACCCTGGAGCTGCTGACGCTGGCGCGTCGGATCGGTGACCCGGTCGCGGTGGCCCTGGGTTCGGGTGCCGAGGCGACCGCGGGTGTGCTGGGTGAGCACGGTGCGGTGAAGGTCCTGACCTCCGACGCCCCGGAGTTCGCGGACTACCTGGTGGTGCCGAAGGTCGACGCGCTGCAGGCCGCGTTCGACGCCGTCTCCCCCGCGGCGGTACTGGTGGTGTCCTCCGCCGAGGGCAAGGAGATCGCCGCCCGTCTCGCGCTGCGGATCGGGTCGGGCATCATCACCGACGCCACCGACCTGGAGGCCGGGGACGAGGGCCCGGTGGCGACGCAGGCCGTGTTCGCCGCGTCCTACACCACCAAGTCCCGGGTCTCCAAGGGCGTTCCGGTGATCACGGTCAAGCCGAACTCCGCCCCGGTCGAGCCGGCCGCCGCCGCCGGTGCGGTCGAGGCGCTGACGGTGTCGTTCGGCGAGAGCGCGACGGGCACCAAGGTGGTCTCGCGGACGGCACGTGAGTCGACCGGCCGCCCGGAGCTGACCGAGGCCGCGATCGTCGTCTCGGGCGGCCGTGGCGTCAACGGCGCGGAGAACTTCCCGCTGATCGAAGCCCTCGCCGACTCCCTGGGCGCCGCGGTGGGCGCCTCGCGTGCGGCGGTGGACGCGGGCTGGTACCCGCACACCTCCCAGGTCGGGCAGACCGGCAAGTCCGTCTCCCCGCAGCTGTACATCGCCTCCGGCATCTCCGGAGCCATCCAGCACCGGGCGGGCATGCAGACCTCGAAGACGATCGTCGCAATCAACAAGGACGCCGAAGCCCCGATCTTCGAACTCGTCGACTACGGCGTCATCGGCGACCTCTTCACGGTCGTCCCCCAGCTCACCGACGAGATCAACACCCGCAAGGGCTGACCTCCTGGTGAACGGAACGCGGCCGGGCCGCACGGTGAAACCCCGCCGCGCGGCCCGGCCGCGTTCCGTCAGCGTCGTTCCTCGGCCGGACGTGCCGACGGGCCCCGGTCGTCGCGGTCCTGCGTGCCGAGGCCGAACGTGGTGAAGGCCGTGCGCTCCGGCAGCGGGTAGAACTCCTTGCCCGTCAGCGCGTTGACGATGACGGCCGACCGCCAGGCGGCCAGGCCCAGGTCCGGTGTGCCGACGCCGTGCGTGTGCCGTTCGGCGTTCTGCACGAAGACGGAACCGGCGATCTCCGGTGCGAGCACGAGCCGTTGGGCCGCGTCGACCTGCGGACGCCCCGCCTCGTCGCGGACGACGTACGGGTCGAGGGCCGCGAGCAGCTTGTCGACCGGGCGCTCCCGGTAGCCGGTGGCGAGCACGACGGCGTCCGTGACGAGTCGACCCCGCGCCTCCTGCTGGCCGTGCTCGACGCTCAGTTCGATCCGCCCCGCACCCGTGGTGGTCGCGCCGGTGACCTCGATGCCCGGCGTGAGCGTGACGTCGGGCCACTCTCCGCCGAGGCTGCGGCGATACAGCTCGTCGTGGATGTCCCCCAGCGTGTCCCCGCTGACGCCCTTGTACAGCTGCCACTGGCGGGGCAGGAGCCGGTCCCGGGTGGCCTGCGTAAGGCCGTGGAAGTAGCGGGTGTAGTCGGGGGTGAACTGTTCCAGGCCGATCTTGCTGTACTCCATGGGCGCGAAGGCCGGCGTACGGGCCAGCCAGGTCAGCCCCTCCGCTCCCTCGGGCCGGGAGCGCAGCAGGTCCAGCAGGACTTCGGCGCCCGACTGGCCCGAGCCGACGACGGTGATGTGGCGGGCGGCCAGCAACCGGTCCCGCTGGGCGAGATAGTCCGCCGAGTGCAGCACGACGGCGGCAGGGTCCCGGACCAGCTCCCGCAGTGGTTCGGGGACATGGGGTGCCGTGCCGACGCCGAGGGCCAGGTTACGGGCGTGGGTCAGCCCGCTCGTGAGCGTCTCCCCGTCGGGGCCGAGCCGGGTGAACTCCACGGCGAACGCACCCTGTCCGGGGTCCCAGACGACCGTGTCGACGCGGTGTCCGAAACGGGTGGAGGGCAGTTCTGTGCTCACCCAGCGCAGATAGTTGTCGAACTCGGAGCGGTGGATGTGGAACCGCTCGGCGAAGTAGAACGGGAAGAGCCTGCGGCGGATCTTGATGTAATTGAGGTACGACCAGGGGCTGGTGGGCTCGACGAGGCTCACCAGGTCCGCCAGGAAGGGCACTTGCAGGGTCGCGCCCTCGATGAGCAGCCCCGGGTGCCAGTGGAACGCGGCGCGCTGCTCGTGAAAGGCGGTGCGCAGTCCGGGAACGCCATCGGCCAGTGCGGCAAGCGAGAGATTGAAGGGCCCTGCCCCCACCCCCAGCAGATCGAGGGGCGGCGTGCGCGGTCCGGGTGTCATCGGGTTCCTCCGGCGGGGGTCGCGGGTGCGGCGGGGGTCGGTCCCGGGCAAGTCGTGCGCATCGTCGACGTCATGGCGACAGCCTTTCCGTCTCCGGTGCCTCGGTATCGTCGGCCGCCGAGGCTCCCCTCACACCGCGTTCCGCGGCCGACGCGCTCGTGGCACGGTCCGCCGCCGCCGTGACGAGGTCGAGCAGCGGGAGCAGATCGGCCGTCGCGGCGTTCGGGTGCAGCAGGGTGGCCTTCAGCCAGAGGCGGCTGCGGCCGTCCCCGTCCTCCGCCACCGCCCGGCCGAGGACGGCGCGCCCCTCGGCGAGCAGGGTGCGGCGGACCGCGGCCACCACGACGTCGCCCGCCTCGTCGGGCAGCGCGTCGGCCACGGCGGGGCGGAACAGTACGGTGCTGATCCCGATCCCGCCGGGGCGCAGGCGGAGCCGGGGGTGCGCGTCGACGGCCCGGCCGAACTCATGCGCCGTCCGGACACAGTGCTCGACCAGTTCCGCGAGTCCCCGGCGTCCCAGCGCCCGGAAGGTGACCGCCATCTTCAGGGCGTCGGGGCGTCGCGTGGTGCGGATCGAGCGGCCCAGCAGGTCCGGGAGTCCGGCCTCCGTGTCGTCGTCGGCGTTGAGGTAGTCGGCGCGCAGCGACAGCGGGACGAGCGTCGCGGCGTCGGCGACGGCCAGCACACCGGCGGCGACCGGCTGCCAGCCGAGTTTGTGCAGGTCGAACGTGACGGTGGCGGCGTGGTCCAGACCCGCGAGCTGGGGAGCCAGGCGCTCGCTGAACAGCAGCGGACCGCCGTACGCGGCATCGACGTGGAGCTGGGCGGTGTGCCGTTCGGCGATGCGGGCGATCTCCGGGAGCGGGTCGATGCGCCCCTCGTCGGTGGTCCCGGCGGTGGCGACGACCAGGAGCGGTGATCCCGCGAGGCCGGTCAGCGCACGGTCGAGGGTCGCCGGGTCGATCCGGCCTCTGTTGCAGGCGACAACCGTAGGAGCGGGCAGGCCGAGCATCCAGGCGGCGCGGTGGACGCTGTGGTGGGCATTGGCACCGGTGACCACCCGCAGCGGTCCGCCTGCCGCCCGTTCCCGGGCGAGGAGGAGGGCGACCAGGTTGGACTCGGTGCCGCCGCTGGTGATGAGCGCATCGGGGGCGGGGGCCGTGGGGTGGACGAGCCGGGCCAGGGCGGCCGTGGTCAGGTCCTCGATCACCCCGGCGGCGGGCGCCTGGTCCCAGGAGTCCATGGAGGGATTGAGGGCCGCCCCCGCCAGGTCTGCCGCTACCGCCACGGCGAGCGGCGGGCAGTGCAGATGGGCGACGCAGGCGGGGTCGGCCGGGTCCGCCGCCCCTTCCGCGACGGCGCGCACGACGTCCCCCAGCGCGGCCTCGGGGCCGACGCCCTCCTCCGGCAGGACCGGGGAGCAGAGGGCGCGTGTGCTCTGCTCCACGCACTCGGGCCCTCCGGCGGGCAGCGGCCCGCCCCGGGCCCGGGCAGCGTCCCCCAAGGCGTCCAGGACGATGGCGGTCAGGGGCCGCAGGCGCTCCGGCCCGTGCGCACCGCCCGCGAGGAGGCCTCCCCGTACGCCTACGGCGCCGGGACTCGACGGCGTACCGGCGCTCGCGCCCAACCCCTCGCGTTCCATGGAGGGTTCACCGGGACTCGGGAGCGGAGCAGACGGCATGGCGAGGACCTTCGGTCGTGGTGCGGACAGGTCGTACGGAAGCCGGAGGGCCGCGCGGGGCGACTCCGGAGGCGGAAAGATCCACCACCGGGGCTCGCTGGTTAGGCTAACCTAACTTCAATCGGGCGAACGACGCGCGATCCGCCTGATCGGGGAGGCTACTTCGCGTACCAGGGGCCCAAGTTGTTGGTTCCCGACTCCGCCGCCCGGCTCAGTGCGTCCGGGGAGCCCAGCAGTTCGGCCGGCAGATAGCCGGAGCGGACGCCCGGTTCCCATCCGTGCACCTGGACGGCGAGCGCGGCCAGGGCGAGGGTGTCGAGCGGCAGCAGGGTGCGGGGCGCGGGATCGGGTCCCACGCTCTCCCGGTAGGCGTCGAGCCGGTCCGCCAACGCCTTCTCGAATGCGTCCTGTTGGTCGTCGAGGAGGACACGCAGCAGTCGTTGATCGGGAGTGAGCGCGCCTGCGGCGTCCAGCGCGGCGGCCGCCTCTGCCCGCTCGTCGGCATCGGGAGCCGAGCTCGCGGTAGGCGCGGGCGGCGGCGTTCAGCTCGGCCGGGGTGCGGTCCTGGACGAGGGCGGGCTCGTCCACCTGCACCCACTCGGCGCCCGCCGCACGCAGGTCGGCGAGGACCTCGGCGTACACGGGCAGGAGCCGGTCCAGCAGGGTCAGCGGCTCGAAGCCGGCGGCCACACCGGGGGCCGCCTTGGCGAGCAGGAGATAGGTGACGGGGCCGACGAGGACCGGGCGCGGGGTGTGGCCGAGCGCGAGGGCCTCCTTGAACTCGGCGACCTGCTTGGCGGAGTCGGCGGTGAAAGCCGTGTCCGGTCCCAACTCGGGCACCAGGTAGTGGTAGTTGGTGTCGAACCACTTCGTCATCTCCAGCGGCGCGACGTCCTGCGTGCCGCGGGCCATGGCGAAGTAGCCGTCGAGGGCGTCGGCGCGGACCGCGTCGCGGTGCCGCTCGGGGACAGCGCCGACCATGACGCTGGTGTCCAGGACATGGTCGTAGTACGAGAAATCACCGGTCGGCACTTCGTGGACGCCGGCCTCGGCGAGCTGCTGCCAGGTTCCCCGGCGCAGCCCGGCGGCGGTCCGCCGGAGGGTGTCCGCGTCGACGCGGCCCTTCCAGTACCCCTCGATGGCCTTCTTCAGTTCACGGTTCCGACCCTGGCGGGGGTAGCCGTACACGGTGGCCCGTGCTGCCGCGGCTGCGGGCTTCGCTGTCACGTGACTCTCCTTCGCGAGCGTGTCTGCGGTGCAGATCCCGGGACGGGACGCGGACGCGAAGGGTTGACGCATCGGGCGGACACCGGGCCACGTCGAACCGTGCCCGTCCACCTGATGGTTCCGCCGACCCGCCCACGAGGTCACCGAGATCTCCGCACGCGAACGGTCGCGTGCGGGCAACGGGCAGGTCTTCGGACTCGCGGGCACGTCTGCCGGGGCAGACACCTAATGGCCGTCGCTTCCCAGGCCCGGTCGGGCCCAGTGCGTATGACGGCGGTCGTTCCCACTCACCGCTGCGGGGCAGTCCCGGATTCCCACCGGGTTCCCTCTTACGACACCCTGCCTGGCGGACAGGGCGAACCAGCTGCACCGGCCAGCCTAGGCGGACGACCGCCGGGCGCACACGGCCGTTCACACTTCGGACGGTGACGTGAGACACGGGGCGGCCTTTTCCGGCCGTCCGCGGCCGAGAACGACCAGCGGGGAGCCGCCGAGCGCCCCGTACACGAAGCGCCCGCCCCACGACCGGCGCGCCGACGCCCATCAGGTTCCCCTACCGTTCGGCTGTTCGCCATCCGCTCCCTGACCGTCGGTCAGGTCGCTCCTCTCGACTGTGCGGAGGCAGTGACCCAGATGTAACCGAATGGCGTAGGGGAATGCGGAACCACGGAGCGTCACAAGCCGTTCTTCTTCCCACTACACGGCCCTGCCGATCCCCGGCAGGGCCGATCGAGGAACGGAAAACGTCATATGAAGAAGACAGTCGGGTGGGCCCAGGACGGCGACGACTGGACGATCACCGTGAACGGCACGCAGTACCGCGCGGTCGAGCGGCCGACGGGCGGCCGGGTGGACAACTACCTGGTGCGGGGTGACGACCTGAGCGCCGAGTGCCCGAGCCTCGGTCATGGGCTGGGCGTCATCCGGGAACACGAGTCCCGGCGCTGACCCGGGCCGGTCAGCCGTGCGGGCCGCCCACCGAACCGTCCGCGCCTTCCGCCGGGCGGCCCGCCGCCCCCTCGCCCGCCGCCTTCTCGTGGCGCTGCTCCTGCCGCAGCAGATAGGTGTCCATGATCCAGCCGTGCCGTGCGCGGGCCTCCGCGCGCAGGCGGCTGATCTCGTCGGCGACCTCGTCGAGCGGGCCGGAGACCAGGATCTCGTCGGGAGTGCCGATGTACGCGCCCCAGTGGATCCACAGGCCCCGGCCCGTCAGATGCGTGAAGGTCTCATGGCCGTCGAGCATCACGACGACGTCGCCGTCGTCCTCGGGGAAGCCCTGGGCCAGCCGTCTGCCGGGGGTGATGTGGATGGGGCGGCCGACCTGGTTCAGGGTGACGCGGTGCCGGGCGGCGAGGGCGGAGACGCTGCTGATGCCGGGGATCACCTCATGGCCGAATTCCACCGTGCCGCGTCCCCGGATGTCGTCGAGGATCGCGAGCGTGCTGTCGTACAGGGCAGGGTCGCCCCACACCAGGAAGGCTCCGCACTGCCCCGGAGCGAGCTCTTCGGTGATCAGGCGTTCGCAGATGCCGGCGCGGCGGTGGCGCCAGTCGTGCACCGCAGAGGTGTAGCGCGCGGCATCGTCCTGGGTGCGGTCGCGCCACGGGTCGCCGGCCTCCACCACGCGGTAGGGGCCGGTGAGGTGCTCGTCGAGGATGTCGCGCCGCAGCCGGGTCAGGGACTCCTTCTCCTTGCCCTTGCCGAGCACGAAGAAGACGTCCGCCCGGCGCATGGCCTTCACCGCGGCGAGGGTCAGATGGTCGGGGTCGCCGGCGCCCATCCCGATGACCAGGATGTGCCGGGGGGCCTCGCTGCTGTCCGCCATGTCTGCCGATCATGCCAGGGGCGAGACGGGGTCGACCTACGCGGGCTCACCCATTTCATCGGCGGCAAGCACACGTCCGGCACCTCGGCGGCTTCGGCGATGTCTTCGCCCCCAACACCGGCCGCGTGCAGGCCCGAGTTCCGCCGGCCGACCGGGCCGAGGCCGAGGCGGCGATCTCCGACGCCGTGGAGGCGCAGCGCGAGTGGGGCGAGTGGAACCCGCAGCGCCGCGCCCGCGTGCTGTTGCGCTTCCTCCAACTGGTGGAGAAGGAGAAGGACTCCCTGGCCCGGCTGCTCTCCTCGGAGCACGGCAAGACCGTGGCCGACGCGCACGGCGACCTCGCGCGCGGACTGGACGGGGTGGAGTTCGCCGCGGGCGTCCCCCATCTGCTGAAGGGCGAGTTCAACGACAACGCGGGCGCCCACCAGCGGCCCCAAGTCGGCGTCCGGGTCGTCCGAGCCGCCGATCCGCAGCTCGGCCATCCGCTCGGTGAGCTCGGCCACCCGCGGCCTACGATGTGCCGCATGGGCGCAAGCACGCATCAGGCAGGTGCACACGGTTCGCAGGAGCAGGCCGAGCGGCTGGCGACGGCCGTCTCGGTCCTCGCCCTGCTCGCCGACGGCACCCGCCTGGCCCTGCTGGAGCGGCTCGGACGCGGCGAGGCCGACGTCTCCACCCTCACGGAGGCGTGCGGTGCCGCGCGGCCCTCGGTCAGCCAGCACCTCGCAAAACTCCGCCTGGCCGGCCTGGTGAGCACGCGCAAGGACGGCCGCCGCGTCGTGTACCGGCTGCGCCACGGGCACCTGCGCCGTCTGGTGGAAGAGGCGCTGAACGTCGCCGACCACCAGATCGGCGCCCTGCCCCCGCACGACTGAGCACCGCCGTTCCCGGCCGTCGGGCCGGAAAAGGGCCGCCCTCTGGAGAATACGTGCACAGGTGCGCACATGTTGATTACGATGTACGGGTCGCCCACGCCGCCTGACCGGACGGGACGGGACCCGATGCTGTCCGTACTGCGCAACCGCACCTACCGACACCTCTTCACCGCCCAGGTCGTCGCCCTGACGGGGACCGGGCTCGCCACCGTCGCCCTGAGTCTGCTCGCGCACGACATCGCCGGGGACCGCGCATCGGCGGTCCTGGGCACGGCTCTGGCGATCAAGATGGTCGCCTACGTCGGCATCGCTCCGGTGATCGGCGCGCTGGCGGACCGGCTGCCCCGCCGGGCCCTGCTCGTCTCGACGGATCTCGTCCGTGCCGGTGCCGCCCTGGCCCTGCCGTTCGTCACCCAGGTCTGGGAGATCTACGCGTTGATCTTCCTGCTGCAGGCGGCGTCGGCGGCCTTCACCCCCGCCTTCCAGGCCACCGTCCCCGAGGTGCTGCCCGACGAGCGCGACTACACCCGGGCCCTGTCGCTCTCGCGGCTCGCCTACGACCTGGAGAGCCTGCTCAGCCCCGCCCTGGCCGCCGGTCTGCTGACCCTGGTCTCCTACTCCTGGCTGTTCGCCGGAACCACCGTGGGCTTCGTTGCCTCCGCCGCCCTCGTCCTCGGCGTCGCCCTGCCGAGACCCGTGCCCGTCGAGCGCGGTGGCGGCGTGTGCGCCAAGGCCGTCTTCGGGACCCGGCTGTTCTGGAACACCCCGCGCCTGCGGGCGCTCCTGGCGCTCGACCTCGCGGTCGCCTCCGCCGGCGCCGTCGTCTTCGTGAGCACCGTCGTCGTGGTCCGCGACCACTTCGACCGCCCCACCGGTGCGGTGTCGCTGGCGCTGGCCGCGTACGGCGCGGGGTCCATCGGGGCCGCGCTCTTCCTGCCGGGCCTGCTGCGGCACGTCACCGACCGCGCCGTCATGCTCCCCGCCGCCTTCGCGCTTCCCGTGGTCCTGGCCGCCGTCGCCGCGCTCACCGCCCGCGCACCGAGCACCGGCTCCTGGGCCGGGATCCTGGCGGCCTGGGCGGCGATCGGTGCCGCGTCCTGTGCCGTCCTCACCCCCGGCGGCCGGGTCATCCGGCGCTCCACCTCCGACGCGGACCTCCCGGCCGCGTTCGCCGCCCAGTTCTCGCTCTCGCACGCCTGCTGGCTGCTGACGTACCCGCTCGCCGGACTGCTGACCGCCGATGCGGGGCTCCCGGTCACCGCCGCGGTTCTCGGCGCCGTCGCCCTGGCCGCGGCGACGGCCGCCAGCGCGAGCCGGCCCGCCCGTGATCCCGCCCCGGCC
>NZ_QWFA01000104.1 GCF_003501885.1 Streptomyces globisporus | reverse complement strand
GTCAGGAAGTCTGGGGGGAGTCGGGGGCCGCGGAGGCGTCGGCGACCTCGGGGGCGGGCTGCACGGACCGGCGGCGCAGGACGAAGAACGCCGCCACGGCTCCGAGGAGGAGCAGCGCACCGCCGCCCATGGCCGCCCAGGTGCCGGCGCCCGGGCCGGAGTCGGAGGAGGCGGCCGCCGGTGCGGCGGAGGGCTCCTCGGCGGCCTTCTTCATGGGCTCGGCGGCCGCGGTCGGCTCGCTGCCGAGGTCGGGCAGGGCGGGCAGCTGGGCCTTCTCGTCAACGGTCACGGCGAGCGAGACCGGGTCCATCGCGGTGCCCGCCCTGTACATGGAGCCGAACGCCTTGGAGCCTTCGGCGGTGAGGGTGGCGGGGGCTTCGGTGAGGGCGGCGAGGCCGTCCTTCGGGGCGAAGTCCTCGGCCTCGAAGGTGACGATCGGGACGTCCTTGGTGGTCCTGCCCTCGCTGGTGACGTCGGCGGAGAGGGTGCCTTCGCCCTCGGTGACGGCGACGGTGACGGTGACGGCGGCGAACTTCAGGTCGAGGTCATGGGCACCGGTGAAGCGGATGCTGCCGCTGAACTCGGCGTCCAGCGTCTCCTTCTCCGCGTCGTACGTTCCCTTGCCCCGCGGGAAGCGGAACAGGGCCCCGCCGTCCTGGGCGCCGTCGGCGAGCGTCCACTCGCCCTGGCCGATGGAGCCGGTGACGTACTCGCGGAAGGTGCGGCGTACGCCCCAGTCGACGGCGGCCTCCTCGAAGCGGCCCGCCTTCTCCTGGTCCTTCTTCGCCTTGTCCTTCTTCTCGCCCTCGTCCTTCTTCTCGTCCGGGGCGGACGGCTTCGGCTGAGCGGCGGCGCCCTTGGTGTCGACGGAGAGGCTGACCGGGTCGAGCGGGGTGCCCTCGGTGTAGTAGCCGGCGAAGGCGGATGCCCCCTCGGCGGTCAGCGTGGTGGGGACGTTGGTGAGGGCGATCGGGGTGGACCCGCCCTTCATGTCGATCCCGCCGAGACCGAGTTCGGCCAGGGGCACCTGGGAGCGGTTGGAGACCTTGCCGGTCCCCCGCTCCTTGCTGACCATGTCCGCGTGGAGCATGCCGCTGCCGCCGCTGATACGGATCGCGGGGCGGCTGATCGTGAGGTCCAGCTCGTTGCCGCCGTCGGCCTTCTTGTGGCCGGTGAAGTGCACGCCGCCGGAGAAGCCGGAGCTGAACGCCCCGGAGTCCGGGTCGTAGGAGCCGGTCGCCGAGTGGAAGCGGAACTGGCTGCCGCCGACCGTGGCCGCACCGCCGGTCAGGCTCCAACTGCCGTTCGCGATGGGCCCGGTGACATAGCTCTGGAAGGAGGCCTTGATGCCCCAGTCCAGCCGCCCGCCCTGCACCGTGCGGCTTGCCGCTTGCGCGGTGGCGGCGGGGAGCAGGGCTCCCAGCAGTACCGCGAGGAGCGCGACGGCGAGCGCGCGGCTGGATCTGGACGACGGCATGACGGGCCCTCCGAAGACTGGCTACATAGGTAAGGCTAACCTAAGCTATCCCCAGCCCGGGCCGGAACCCCTTCCGGTCACGCCGTTACGGCGAACGGCCGACCGCACGCCGCAGAACGACAGGACGGTGCCCCAGTGCGCATCTCGCAGGACTTCGCCCCGACGGGCCCGGACGCCGCGACGACGGCCCGCCGTCGCCCGGCCCGGGGCAGGGCTGCCACCGCGCTCACCGCCGCCCTCGCCCTGGTCCTGACCGGCTGCGGCGGCGGAGGCGATGCGGCGCCGAAGTCCGCGTCGGCCAAGAGCTCCGCCGACGCGGACCGGGTCGAGCCGCTGGCCGCCGCGCCGAAGCCGAAACTGCCGGTGACGGTCGACTCGGCCGACGGCAAGAGGGTCACGATCGACTCCACCGACCGGATCGTGCCGCTGACGGGGTCACTGAGCGAGATCGTCTTCACCCTCGGCTTCGGCAAGCAGGTCGTCGCCCGGGACATCACCGCCACCTTCGAACAGGCGGAGGGCCTCCCGATGGTGACCCGGGCCCACGACGTCTCGGCGGAGAGCGTGCTCTCCCTGAAGCCGACGATCGTGCTGGCCGACACCACCACAGGTCCGTCCGAGGCCATCGACCAGATCCGGGACGCGGGCATCCCGCTGCTCGTCGTCGAACCCGCCGAGGGACTCGACGACGTGGGCCGCCGGATCGACACCGTCGCCGAGGCCCTCGGCGTACCGTCGGCAGGGACGGAGCTCAAGGACCGCACGGAGAAGCGGATCGCCGACGTCCAGAAGTCCATCCCGGATCACGTCGACGGCAAGACGCCCCGGGTCGCCTTCCTCTATCTGCGCGGTTCGGCCTCCGTCTATCTGCTGGGCGGCGCGGAGTCCGGGGCCAGTTCGCTGCTGGAGGCGGCGGGCGCGGTCGACGCCGGGAAGGAGTCCGGTCTGGACAAGGACTTCACCGCCATCACCAGCGAGGCGCTCGCCAAGGCCGCCCCGGACGCGATCCTGTTGATGACCAAGGGGTTCGAGTCGGTCGGCGGCATGGACGGACTGGTGAAGATCCCGGGCATCGCGGAGACCCCGGCCGGAATGAACCGCCGGGTCGTCACAGTCGACGACGGCGTGCTGCTGAACTACGGGCCGCGCACCGACCGGGTGCTCACCGAGATCGTCGAGCAGCTGTACGCGAAGGGCGGAAGGGGCCAGTGACCACCTCGTACGAGGAACACACCGGGTCCGTGGAGAAGTCCCCGGACGGGCCAGTGGCGGAAGCCGCCCCCAATTCCCCGCGCAGCAAGGCGTATCTGCTCACCGCGGGGCTCTCCCTCGCCCTGCTCGCCGGCTGTCTGCTGTCGGCGGCGATCGGCGCGTACAACATCCCGCTCGGGGACGTCCTGTCCTCCGTGCAGCACCGGATCGGGCTCGGCGGGCAGGCGCTGGACCGGGTCGGCGAGAGTGTCCTGTGGAACGTGCGGCTCCCCCGGGTCGCCCTCGCGGTGCTCGTCGGCGCGTCGCTCGGCTGCGCGGGCGCGCTCATGCAGGGCGTGTTCGGTAATCCGCTCGCCGAACCCGGCGTGATCGGGATCTCGGCGGGCGCGGCGGTCGGCGCGGTCGCCTCGATCGCGCTCGGCCTGACCCTTTTCGGCAACTGGACCATCACCGTCTTCGCGTTCATCGCGGGGCTCGCGACCGTGCTGCTCGTCTACGCGCTGTCGCGCTCCGGCGGCCGGACCGAGGTGGTGACGCTGATCCTCACCGGTATCGCCGTCAACGCCTTCGCGGGCGCGCTGATCGGGCTCTTCATCTTCTTCGCGGACAACGCGCAGATCACCCAGATCACCTTCTGGCAGCTCGGTTCGCTCTCCCAGGCGACCTGGCCCAAGGTGCTGGCCGTGCTGCCGTGCGCGCTGGCCGGGCTGCTCATCGCCCCGTTCCACTCCCGCAAGCTGGATCTGCTGGCCCTCGGCGAACGGCCCGCCCGGCACCTGGGCGTGGACGTGGAGCGGCTGCGGATCGTGCTGGTGCTGGTGGTGGCGCTGCTGACGGCCGCCGCGGTCGCCGTGGCCGGGATCATCTCCTTCGTCGGGCTGCTCGTCCCCCATCTGCTGCGGATGGCGAACGGCCCCGGTCACCGCTTCCTCGTCCCGGGCAGCGCGCTCGGCGGCGCCCTGGTCCTGGTGGCGGGCGACCTCGCGGCCCGGACCGTGGCGGCCCCGGCCGAACTGCCGCTCGGGGTGCTGACCGCGCTCTTCGGCAGCCCGTTCTTCTTCTGGCTGCTGCGCAGAACCCGTCGTAAGCAAGGTGGTTGGGCATGAGGGCGCTGAGAGATCTGTTCGCGGTACGCGCCCGGGAGCTGCCCTCGCCCCTCGCGCCGGGCTCCCCCGCCGTCGAGGCCGCCGGGCTCTCGGTCCGCCTCGGGCAGCGGCAGGTGCTGGACTCCGTCGACCTGACCGCGCACGCCGGTGAGGTGGTCGCCCTGGTCGGGCCGAACGGGGCCGGCAAGTCGACGCTGCTGGCCGCGCTCGCCGCCGATCTGGCCCCCGGAAGCGGCGAGATGCGGATCGACGGCCGCCCGGCCGCCGCGTGGTCCGCGCCCGAACTGGCGCTGCGCCGCTCGGTGCTGCCGCAGTCGGCCGTGCTGTCCTTCCCGTTCCCGGTGGAGGACGTCGTACGGATGGGGCGGGCGCCCTGGGCGGGTACGGAGCGGGAGGACGAGGACGACGCGGCGGTGGCCGCGGCGATGGCGGCGACCGAGGTGACCCGGTTCGCGGCCCGCCCGTTCTCGGCGCTGTCGGGCGGGGAGAAGGCGCGGGTGGCGCTGGCCCGGGTGCTGGCGCAGCGGGCACCGCTGATGCTGCTCGACGAGCCGACCGCCGCCCTGGACCTGCGCCACCAGGAGCTGGTGCTGCGGATCTGCCGGGAGCGGGCCGCCGCCGGGGACGCGGTGGTCGTCGTCCTGCACGATCTGGGGCTCGCCGCGGCGTACGCGGACCGGGCCGCCGTCCTGCACGACGGGCGGATCGCGGAACTGGGCCCGCCCGACACGGTGTTCAGCGGCGAGCTGCTCGGCGAGGTCTACCGGCAGCCGGTGGAGGTCTTCCCCCATCCGCGTACGGGCACACCGCTGATCGTGCCGGTCCGCCAGGTCTGAAGGCCCTAGGTCACGGTGTGGACGCTGTATCCGGTCCGCGCCCGCACGCACTTCGCGGCCCCGGTAGGGTTTCGACGGTCAGTGCGGGCGACGGATGCAGAAGGCGCAGAAGCAACGGATGACGAGACACCCTGGGCTGGGTCGGCTGACGGCGGGGCTCGCGACGGCGACGGTGCTGTGCGTGACGGCGACCGGCTGTGTGACGGTGCACGGGGAGCTGGAAGTGCTGCCCGGGGCGAAGAAGCCCGAGGCCGCCCGGGCGCTCAAGGACTTCACCGCCGCCTACAACGCGGCGGACAAGGCGTTCGATCCGGCGCTGGACGCGGACCGGGTGACGGGCTCCCTCGGCGCGATCAACCAGGCCGGGCTGAAGGCCCGCCAGACGTACAACCCCGACGGCAACAAGGCGCACAAGCCGTTGGTGCTGGACGACGCGACGTACGTCATCCCCAAGAAGGCGGGCTGGCCGCGCTGGTTCCTCGCGGACACCGACTCCAACCGGGACCAGGACGGCGGGAAGCTGGACACCCGCTGGCTGGTGGTGTTCGTGCGGACGGGCCCCGACGCGCTGTGGAAGGCGGCCTACCTCGGCGTTCTCCCGGCGTCCCAGGTGCCGGAGTTCGCCCTCGACGGGGACGGGCTCGCCACCCCGGTCAAGCCGCAGGACGACGAGCTGGCCGTGGCGCCGGCGGACCTGAGCTCCTCGTACACCGGTTATCTGCAGAACGGCACCCCTGACGTGTTCACCCCGTCCACGTCGACCTCCGGCTGGCGCGAGACGCGCCGCACCACACGGCGGGCGGGGTTCTCGTACCAGTACGTCGACCAGCCGCTGACGGGCAGCACCTTCGCCCCGCTGGGGCTGCGCACCGAGGACGGCGGGGCGCTGGTCTTCTTCAACAGCAAGCACTTCGAACGGCAGGTCGCCGCGAAGGGGCTGCGGCCCGAGGTCAACCCGGACGTGAAGGCGCTGCTCACCGGCGAGGTGAACAGCACGCTCACCAAGGAGCGCGTCTCCAGCCAGCTGGTGCACGTACCGCCGCGGGCCGTAGGGGCCGGTTCCGGTGCGGACACGGGCTCCGGCGGCAAGGTGCGAATGCTGAACCGGCTCCCGGGCCTGATCGCGGCGAAGGGCGAATAGCACCCCTGCGCACCCCAGCGGCTCGGCAGCTTCCGCTCGGCTCAGCGGCTCAGCGGCCAGGCGATCGCGTCGTGGTCCAGCTCGCTCTGCTCGGCACTGCCCGCGTACCGGGCGCAGGCGTCGGTGAGCGTCTCCAGCAGGGTCAGCGGGTCGGGCAGCTCGTGCTCGGGCCCGCGCACCCAGTGGACGTCCAGCTCACCGGGGAGCCGGGCGGGCGGCAGGAGGACATAGCTGCCCCGGCAGTGCCAGCGCAGACCCGGGTGGGCGTCCATGGTCTCGGGGTGGCAGTCCAGCTCGCAGGGCCACCACTCGTCCTCGTCCTCGGGGGTGCCGCGGGTGGCGGTGAAGAAGAGCATCCGGTCGTCGCCGGACTGCGCGACCGGCCCGACGTCGATGCCCGCGTCGAGAAGACGCTCCAGGGCGCTGAGGCCGGCGGTGAGCGGGACGTCCAGCACGTCGTGGATCATGCCGGTCGCGGTGATGAAGTTGGCCTGCGGCTGACCGGCGGCCCAGCGCTCGATCTGGGCCCGGTCGGTGGTCGACTGCGTCTGCCAGGCGAAGGAGACGGGATGTCGGGCGGGGGTGGGACAGCCGATGCGTTCGCACGAACATCGGTATCCGACGGGGTGGGCGGCGGGGGCGATCGGCATGCCCGCGTCGGCGACCGCCAGGAGCATGGCCACCCGGGCCGACTCGTCGGTCTCGGCCCCGGATGATTTGGGACGTCGCCGCAGCCACTGGGAGATCCTGCTCTCTGTGCCGCGGAAACGGCCGGAATCGGCGCCCATCTATCCCCTCACCTCAGCAGTTCACCTCAGCGTTGCCAGTCCATGGTCGCACCATCCTGCGGTTCGGGTGGCCAGAGTTCACCAGCGGGGCCGTGTACCACTGCACCGAGTGAGCACCATCACGCCCGATGTCACCACATATCGGAGAGGACGGCGGGTCCGGCGTCACGGTCGCGGGGCGAGCCCGCCGACCGCGTAGTCGACGATCTCGTCGGCGTACGCATGGGTGAGCGGCAGCGTCCGGAGCAGCCAGCGGTGCATCAGCGGGCCGATGAGCAGCTCCAGGGCGATCCGGGGATCGACGTCGGCGCGGACGTCGCCGGCCTCCTGGGCGGCCCGCAGCCGTGTGACGTACAACGCGAGCTGCGGGTCGAGCAGCTTGTGGACGAATTCGGCGCCGAGCTTCGCGTCCACGATGCCCTCGGCGGTCAGCGCGCGGGTGGGGGCCTCCAGCACCGGATCGTTCAGCTCGTCGACGGTGGCCCGCAGGACGAGCTTGAGGTCGGCGACCAGGTCACCGGTGTCGGGAATGCCCTGCGCGGCCTCGTCGGACTGCGCTTCCTCGCCGGACCCGGCCCCCTCGGCGGACCGGCCCGCCAGGTCCAGGAAGGCGTCCATCAGCACGGCGGCCTTGGAGGGCCACCAGCGGTAGATGGTCTGCTTGCCGACCCCGGCGCGGGCGGCGATACCCTCGATCGTCGTCCGCCGGTATCCCACCTCCGTGACGAGGGCGAGCGCGGCGTCGTGGATGGCGCGGCGGGAGCGGTCGCTGCGGCGGCTGGAGTCGGGGGCCTTGGTGGGTGCCATACGGCCAATCTACCGCCACGCGAGCCGATACGTATCGTCTTGCAAGGTCCCGGTGACGTCCTGATGATGTCCTGCGCGGTGTTCGGTGAACCACCCGATCGGATCACTGCGGATCCGGCGCGCACGGCGCACCATGGGCTCACGCACAGACCGTGCGCATCCCACCGTTCCGCGGCCCCGGCCGCCGATCGCGAGGAGCCCGAGTTGAACCGTGACGCCACCCCTCGTCGCTACCTGATGTGCGCACCGACGCACTTCCGGGTCACCTACTCCATCAACCCGTGGATGGACCCGTCCAAACCCGTCGACCTGCCGCTGGCCCAGACCCAGTGGGAGGACCTGCGCGACCGCTACCGGAGCCTCGGCCACACCGTCGAGCTGCTCACGCCCCGCGCCGACCTGCCCGACATGGTCTTCGCCGCCAACGGCGCCACGGTGATCGACGGCCGGGTCCTCGGCGCGCTGTTCGCGTACCGGGAGCGGTTCGAGGAGGCCGGCGCCCACCGGGACTGGTTCCGGGAGAACGGCTTCGCCGAGGTCCACGAGCCGGAGCACGTCAACGAGGGCGAGGGGGACTTCGCCGTCACCGCCTCCTATCTGCTGGCCGGGCGCGGCTTCCGCTCCAGCCCGCTGTCGCACATGGAGGCCCAGGAGTTCTTCGGGGTGCCGGTGATCGGCCTCGATCTGGTGGACCCGCGCTACTACCACCTGGACACCGCGCTCTGTGTGCTGGACACGGCGGCCGACGAGATCATGTACTACCCGGACGCGTTCTCCGCCGCCAGCCGGGCGGTGCTGCGGCGGCTGTTCCCGGACGCGCTGCTGGCCCGGGAGGCGGACGCGGCGGCGTTCGGGCTCAACTCGGTCAGCGACGGGCGTCACGTGCTGCTGCCGCAGGGCGCGACCGGGCTGCTCGATCCTCTGCGGGACCGGGGCTTCGAGCCGATCCCGATGGACCTGGGCGAGCTGCTCAAGGGCGGCGGCAGCGTGAAGTGCTGTACGCAGGAGCTGCGCGGCTAGCCTTCCGTGCCTTCGGCGCCTTCCGGCGGCCAGGATTCGCCCCAGGCGACGTCCCTGGCCGCCCGGTACAGCTCGCCGTGGCGCTTGCTCACCGTGGCGCGGGCCAGCCCCTCGTCCCGGGTGCACAGCTCCAGCTGGACCAGGCCCTTGCGGATCTGCGGTTTCCGGGTGATCCGGGCGGGCGCCGGGCCGGCGGGGAAGCGGGTGCCGACGACGTAACTGAACTTCTCGTCCTCGTGGCTCAGCGAGCCGCCCTTGACCTGCCGGTGCAGCGAGGAGCGGCTGACCCGGGCCGAGAAGTGGCACCAGTCGGCCCCGGGGGTGATCGGGCAGGCGTCGCTGTGCGGGCAGGGGGCCGCGATCCGCAGCCCGGCGGCGATGAGCCGGTCGCGGGCCTCGATGATGCGGGCGTAGCCGTCGGGCGTGCCGGGCTCGACGATCACCACGGCCTGCCCGGCCGCGGCGGCCGCGTCGACCAGCTCGGTCCTGGCGGCGGCCGTCAGCTCCTTGAGGACGTAGCTGACGGTGATCAGGTCGGCCGGGTCCAGCTCCAGGGCCGCGCCGATCCGGGCCCGCTCCCAGCGCGCGTCGCGGAGCGCGGGCACGCCGGACGCCTCGGCCAGTTCGCGGCCGAGATCGAGGGCCGGTTCGGCCCAGTCCAGGACCGTGGTGGCCGGGCCCTCCCAGGCCCCGGCGACCGCCCAGCTCGCCGCGCCCGTGCCGCCGCCGACGTCGGTGTGGGTGGCCGGCGTCCAGTCGGGCGCGGCCTCGACGAGAGCGTCGAGGGCGGACCGTACGGCTTCGAAGGTGGCGGGCATCCGGTACGCCGCGTACGCGACGACGTCGGAGCGGTCCCGCAGGATCGGGGCGTTCGTCGGGGTCTCCCCGCGGTAGCTGGCGATCAGCCGGTCGACGGCCTGCGTGGCCTGCTTGGGCGGCAGTCCGTCGAGCAGCCCGGCCAGCGCCGCGCGCAGGGACTGTGCGGTGGGGAGGGTGACGTTCACCGCCGAATTGTAGGCGGAGACGACCCGTCGGCCGCATTCCGCTTCGCCGTCGCCAAAGGGGGTACGCCGCCGTGTGCGCGAGCGGCACGAGGCGCCGGGTGGGCCCGCACCCAGGGTTCACGTAACCGGTACGGAACAGGAATCCGGCGAACTCCACGTGGCCGGAGGCCTGTTGCTACGCTGACCCGCGCGTGCACGGCACCAGATCAAGATGGTCCAGCGGGGGAGCCATGAGGCAGAAGATCGTGCGGCTGACGCTGGTCGGCGGGGTGGTCTTTCTCGCCCTGCTCCTCCTGCTGGCCACCTGCGGCGGCGATCCCGAGGGCGAGAAGAAGGACGGCGCGGCCACCGCCACGGCGAAGCCGGTGCTGCCGAGCGCGGGCCCGGTGACCCGGCTGACCGTTCCGCCCGAGTACACGACGGACCGGGGCTGGGAGATCATCGGCTCCTCCCCCGATGTCGCCGTCTCCCACACGACGGGTCTGCTGGCCTATCTGGAGCGGTCCGAGGGGAACCGCTACCGGCTGCGCACGGTCGACACGGCCACCGGCGAGCTGGGCTGGCGGGGCCAGGCCTGGCAGCCGCCGGACCCGCTCCACTACCCGAAGCTCGCCACGGTGGCCAAGGGCGACCGGCAGTACTTCGTGACCTGGTCCTACGGCAAGGTCGGCGACGGCCTTTCGCCGTCGAGCACCTTCCTCGCCCTCGATCTGTACGACGTGACGAACGGGAACCGGCAGCGCGTCGAGGTGCCGTGGTCCGGGGCCCCCAAGGTGACCACGACCGGGCCGGGCATCGTGATCAGCGACGCGAAGGCGAACAGCACCCTGATCGACCCGGTCACCGGTGAGGTGACCGAGCTGCGGGCGGACAAGCTCGGGTATCCCAAGGGCTGCCCGGCCTGCAAGCAGCTCACCGAGGTGCACGGCCGGACCGCCGACGGCCTGCTGCTGGGCGGGGCACGGGAGTTCTGGGTGCGCGGCGGCTGGTTCAGCCGGAACGTGGCGCCCAAGGGGACCGAGAAGGGCAGCGGCGTGGTGACGTCGATGACCCCGGACCAGGTGCTGGCGAAGTGGCAGCCCGCGAAGAAGACCAAGCGGGCGGCGACCCACGAGCTGTGGGCGGTGCACGACGCGGCGACCGGGGAGGTGCTCACCTCGGTGGAGTGCCACAAGCCGGCCATAAAGCCGGGGCGCTACCCGCAGGCGGTCCTCTCCCCCTCGGGCGACTACCTGATCGCCGGGAACCTGGCCTTCGACCTGGAGGCGAAGCAGGGCCGCTGCTTCGAGGACGAGGGAGGCACCGCGCATCTGACGCTGGCCACGGTCACGGACGACGGCATCGCGTACGGGGCCGAGAACGCGCGCGACGCCTCGGAGGCGCTGTCCGGCGGCGGGCTCCCGGTCGCGATGGACTTCGCCACCTGGAGCACCGAGCGGCTGTCGCGCAACGCCCGGCTGCCGGGGACGGAGGCGACGGGGGTCGGGGTGTTCCGCTGGACCGACCGGCAGGACCGTACGCATCTGATCGGCTACCCGCGCACGGGCTGAACCCGCCCGGCCGGCTCCTCAGGACATCAGAGGCCGCCGGCCTCGCGTCCCGCGCGCTGCCAGGGTCGGCACAGGAGCAGGAAGCAGCCCACGGCCGCCACCGCGCAGACCACCTGGACGACGGCCATCGGGACGGCCGTGTCCTCCCCCGCGATGCCGACCAGCGGGGAGGCGACGGCCCCGATGAGGAACGAGGACGTGCCGAGCAGCGCGGAGGCGGAGCCCGCCGCGTGCTTGGTCCGCATGAGGGCCTGGGCGTTGGTGTTCGGCATCGCGAGGCCCATCGCCGACATCAGGACGAACAGTCCGGCGGCGATCGGGACGAGCCCGACCTCGCCGAAGGCGCCGGTCGTCATGAGGAGCAGCGCGACGGCGGCCAGCACGATCACGGCGAGGCCGAAGCCGAGCACCTTGTCGAGGCGGAACCGGCCCACGAGGAGCTTGCCGTTGATCTGCCCCACGGCGATCAGGCCGATGGAGTTGAGCCCGAAGAGCAGGCTGAAGGTCTGCGGCGAGGCCCCGTAGATCTCCTGCACGACGAACGGGGAGGCGGAGATGTACGCGAACAGGACGGCGAAGGCGAGCCCGCCCGCGACCATGTAGCCGGTGAAGACCCGGTCGGCGAGCAGCCCGCGCATGGTGCGCAGGGCGTCGGTGACACCGCCGGTGTGGCGGGCGGCGGGCGGCAGCGTCTCGTGCAGCCACTTCCACACGACGAGGGTGAGCACGATGCCGACGGCGGTGAGCACGACGAAGATGCCCCGCCAGTCGGTGAACCGCATCACCTGCCCGCCGATCAGCGGCGCGACGATCGGGGCGGCCCCGGAGATCAGCATCAGGGTGGAGAAGAAGCGGGCCATCTCCACGCCGTCGTAGAGGTCGCGCACCACGGCCCGCGCGATGACGATCCCGGCCGCGCCCGCGAGCCCCTGGAGGAGGCGGAAGCCGATGAGGAGTCCGGCGGTGGGGGCCAGGGCGCAGAGCGCGGTGGCGAGGACGTAGACGACCATGCCGAGGAGCAGCGGCGTGCGGCGGCCCCAGCGGTCGCTCATCGGTCCGACGACGAGCTGGCCGAGCGCCATCCCGGCCAGGCACGCGGTCAGCGTGAGCTGGATGGTGGCGGCGGGGGCGCTCAGGGAGTCGGTGACCGCGGGGAGCGCCGGGAGGTACATGTCCATGGACAGCGGCGGCAGGGCGGTGAGCCCGCCTAGGACCAGGGTGACCAGGAGCCCGGTGCGCCGGGCGGCCTTCGCGGCCGGGGCGGACGAGGCGGCGGATCCGGGTGCTCCCGGCAGGCCCGCCGGGGCGGTGGCCTGCGGGGCCGCCGGGTCGACGGCGAGGGCGCCCGCGTCCCCGTGCGGGACGGCCGGGGCGTTCTCGGCACCGGTGACGAGGTCCGCGTCGGCTCCGGGTCCGGTCCCGGAGGTGGGTATGTGTGCTCGCTGGGCCCGGCCGCCGCCGCTCTCCGGCATTCTCATCTCTCCACATCGTTGAATCCGCATCTATGCTCTCAGCTCGACCGGAGTGGTCGATACCTTTTTCGGGCGGGCTGGGGTGGCGGGCATGGGTGACAAGGTGCGCTGGGGTGTTCTGGCGACGGGCGGTATAGCCGCGACCTTCACGGCGGACGTTCAGGGGCTCCCGGACGCCGAGGTGGTGGCCGTCGCCTCGCGCACGAAGGCCTCGGCGCGGGCTTTCGCCGACCGGCACGGGATCGCCCGGGTGTACGGCAGCTGGGCGGAGCTGGTCGCCGACGACACGGTGGACGTGGTCTACGTGGCCACCCCGCACTCGGCGCACCACGCGGCGGCCGGGCTGGCGCTGCGGGCCGGAAAGCATGTGCTGTGCGAGAAGGCGTTCACGCTCAACAGCCGGGAGGCGAAGGAGCTGGTGGCGCTCGCCCGGGAGCGGGGCCTCTTCCTGATGGAGGCCATGTGGACCTATCTCAACCCGGTGGTCCGCCGGCTGACCGAGCTGGTCCGGGACGGGGCGATCGGCGAGATCCGTACCGTCCAGGCGGACTTCGGCTTCGCGGGCGATTTCGCCCCCGGCCACCGGCTGCGCGACCCGGCCCTCGGTGGAGGGGCCCTGCTGGACCTCGGGGTCTATCCGGTGTCGTTCGCGCACCTGCTGCTGGGCGAGCCGGACCGGATCCAGGCCGACGCACTGCTGTCGCCGGAGGGTGTGGACCTGAACACGGGCATGCTGCTCGGCTGGGACTCCGGTGCGACCGCGCTGCTGTCCTGCTCGATCGTCGGGCACCATCCGACGGCGGCCACCGTGATAGGCACGGCCGGGCGGATCGACATCCCGCGCGACTTCTTCCACCCGGACCACTTCGTGCTGCGGCGGGCGGGCGCGGAGCCGGAGACGATCACGTCGGGGCCGGGCCCGCAGGGGCTGTCGGGCATGCAGTACGAGGCGGTCGAGGTGGCGCGCGCGGTGCGGGCGGGCGAGCAGGAGTCCCCGCTCGTGCCGTTGGAGGGTTCGCTGGCGGTGATGCGGACGCTCGACGCGGTACGGGACCGCATCGGCGTCCGCTACCCGGCGGATGCCTGAGCCCTGTTATGCGGGTGTGAGCCCCGGGTTCCCGGCCTCCGTGACGAACGAGGCCGCGGTGGTGACGGGCGCCCCGGGGGTCGTGACGGCGGCGACCGTACGGAAGTCGGCGCGGGCCTCCGTCGTGCCGAGGGTGACGAGCGCGTAGCCGCGCCGCCCGTTGTAGTGCTTGAGGTGCGGGTTGGCGCGGGTCTGGTTCTCCCAGTTGGCGGGCCGGTCAGCGCCGTCCTTGCCGCTGGCGATGGAGGTGGTGACGATCTCCGTGCCGACGGTGCGTGACGCGGGGTCGGCGAAGTCCTTCTTCAGGTCGAAGGCGTACGAGACGTGGACGTCGCCGGTGAGGACCATGAGGTTGTCCACCCCGGCGGCCTCGGCGCCGGCCAGCACCCGCTGCCGGGAGGCGGGGTAGCCGTCCCAGGAGTCCATGGAGAGCTTGAAGGCGTCGGTGGGCACATCGCGCCGCTGGGCGAAGGTGACCTGCTGCGGGACGACGTTCCAGGTGGCGTTCGAGGCCCGCCAGCCGTCGATCAGCCAGCGTTCCTGGGTGGCCCCGGTCATGGTGCGCGCGGGGTCCTCGGATTCGGGGCCCGGGGTGCGCCAGCCGTCGCCGTACGCCTGGTCGCTGCGGTACTGGCGGGTGTCGAGGATGTCGAACTGGGCGAGCCGCCCGAAGCGGAGGCGGCGGTAGAGCGTCATATCGGGCCCGGTGGGGCGCTGCGGGGTGCGCAGCGGCTGGTTCTCCCAGTACGCGCGGTACGCGGCCGCCCGTCGGAGCAGGAACTCCTCGGGGGTGACGTCGTTCTCGGGGATCTCGCCCGCGTAGTTGTTCTCGGTCTCGTGGTCGTCCCAGGTGACGACGAAGGGGTGGGCGGCGTGGGCGGCGCGCAGGTCCGGGTCGGACTTGTAGAGGGCGTAGCGCAGCCGGTAGTCCTCCAGGTTCTGCGTCTCGCGGTTGTAATGCGCGGGGAGGGTGCGGTCGGTGTAGTTGCGGGCTCCGCCGGTGGCGTTGACGGCGTACTCGTAGAGGTAGTCGCCGAGGTGGAAGACCACGTCGACGTCCTCGGCCGCGAGGTGGCGGTGGGCGGTGAAGTACCCGTCGTGGTACGCCTGGCAGGAGACGGCGGCCAGGGTGAGGGAGCTGTTACGGGCGCCGGGGGCGGGGGCGGTGCGGGTGCGGCCGACCGGGCTGGTCCAGCTGCCGGTGCGGAAGCGGTAGTAGTACAGGCGGCCGGAGTCGAGGCCCCGGACATCGGCGCGGACGCTGTGGGCGAACTCGGGGTGGGCGGTGACGGAGCCGCGCCGCTCGATCCGGCGGAAGCGCTCGTCGCGGGCGACCTCCCAGCGCACCTCGACCCGGCCGTTCGGCAGTCCGCCGCCCGGCTCGTAGGGGCGGGGGGCGAGCCGGGTCCAGATCAGGACGGACGTGGGGTGCGGATCGCCGGAGGCGACGCCGAGAGTGAAGGGGTCCTCGGCGATCCTCCGGGCGTCGACCTCGGCGGCGCTCGCCGTGCCGGCGGCGGGCAGGTTGACGGCGAAGGCGAGCGCGGCGGCGGCTCCGGTGACGGTCAGGAACCGCCGACGGCCCACGCCTGGTTCCAGTAAGCGGGCGGCGGTGCGGAGTTCGGTGGCTCGGGTGCCCTGATCGGGCGTCATGATGGTCCGTGCGGCTGTCATATGCCCCTCCTCAGCCCGGATGGTGTCGGGCTTCATGGCAGCGAGCGGGGACGACGCACCGTTGTCGCGTGCACAACATCCGCATGGCGGGTCGATGAGCACCACGTGCCCTGTGCACGGATCTGTCCCGTACGCTGCCGGGCCATGAACACAGAGCAGACAGAGCAGACCGGACGGACCGTGCGCAGCAGGGACGGAGGGCAGCCCGGCCGCAAGGTCGCCGTCGTCACGGGGGCGGGGTCGGGGATCGGACGGGCGGTCGCGCTCGCCCTCGCGAGCGGGGGCTGGTCGCTGGCGCTCGCGGGCCGGCGGGCCGAGCCGCTGGCGGAGACGGCGGCCGCCGCCGGGGACACCGAGGCACTGTGCGTCACCACGGACGTGACGGACGCCGACGAGGTCGCCGCGCTCTTCACCGCCGTACGGGAACGGTTCGGCGGGCTGGACCTGCTGTTCAACAACGCGGGCACGTTCGGCCCCGGCGGCGTACCACTGGAGCACCTGGCCGTCACGGACTGGCGTGCGGTCGTCGACGTGAACCTGACGGGCGCGTTCCTGTGCGCGCAGGCGGCGTACCGGCTGATGAAGGAGCAGGACCCGCAGGGCGGCCGGATCATCAACAACGGTTCGATCTCCGCCCACGCACCGCGCCCGCACTCGATCGCGTACACGGCGACCAAGCACGCGATCACCGGGCTGACGAAGTCGCTGTCGCTGGACGGCCGCCCCCACCGGATCGCCTGCGGCCAGATCGACATCGGCAACGCGGCGACGGAGATGACCGAGCGGATGCAGACCGGGATCCTCCAGGCCAACGGGGAGCTGGCGGTGGAGCCGGTGATGGCGGCGGCGGACGTGGCGCGGACGGTGCTGCACATGGCGGAGCTGCCGCTGGAGGCGAACGTCCAGTTCGCCACGGTCATGGCGACGAACATGCCGTACGTCGGACGGGGCTGAGACCGGAGGTACGCACGATCACTCGCGATCACATCTGATCGAACTTGCCAACAGATAATGGGATTTGCAGATTTCTCCACCGGTGACCGAGCAAGCGCGTGCTGTCCGTATGATCGCATCCTGTTGCGCCTTCACCAGAACGACACAGAAGGAACACCGCATGCGCATGCGCACCGGGTCCTGGAGCTTCCCGTTCGGCTTGATCAGCCGCGCCTTGTCACCGGCGTTGTTCCAGACGTCCTGAGGGAAGCCCACGAAGGCCAACAAGGGTGCCAAGAACTGCCACTGACCCGTCCGGCGCCTTGGGGGGTGAGGGCTGGTCGCGACCGCCGGGGAGTCGCGACCAGCCCTCACCCACGCCCCCGACCGCCACTCCTCACGGGCCGGGAATGGCGGGGGCGGCGGCACGGTTGTCTGCTGCATGACACATGATCACCGGCCCGAGGTCCTGCGCTACACCGCCTTCTCCGCCGATCCCGCGGGCGGGAACCCCGCCGGGGTCGTCCTGGACGCCGCCGGCCTTGACGAGGAGCGGATGCTCGCGATCGCGGCGGAGCTGGGGTACAGCGAGTCGGCGTTCCTGACGGAGCGGACCGGCGAAGGCGCGTACACGATCCGCTACTTCAGCCCGAAGGCCGAGGTGCCGTTCTGCGGTCACGCCACGGTCGCCACGGCCCTCGCGCTGGCCGAACGGGACGGGCCGGGCGCGCTGGAGTTCACGACACCCGCGGGCCTGGTCCCGGTCTCCGTCGCCCAAGAGGCCGGCACACTCGTCGCCACCCTGACCAGCGTGGCGCCGCACGTCGAGGAGACCGCCGAGGCCGATCTGACGGAGGCTCTGGCGGCGCTGAACTGGGCGGCCGCCGATCTCGACCCGGCTCTGCCGCCCCGGATCGCCTACGCGGGGGCCCGGCACCTGGTGCTTGCCGCCGCCACCCGGGAACGGCTCGCGGAGCTGGACTACGACTTCGCGCGGCTGGAGGCGCTGATGCGCCGGCTCGACCTGACCACCCTGCAACTGGTGTGGCGCGAGGGGCCCGAGGTGTTCCACGTCCGGGACCCGTTCCCGGTGGGCGGGGTCGTCGAGGACCCGGCGACGGGCGCGGCCGCGGCGGCCTTCGGCGCGTACGCACGGGAGCTGGGGCTCGTCCCCGCGGCCGCGGTGCTGACCCTGCACCAGGGGGCGGACATGGGCCGACCCGGCACCCTCACCGTCGAACTGCGCGCGGGCGACGCCCGGATCCGGGTCAGCGGAACGGGCACCCGGATCGGCTGAGACCCGGGACCCGAGGGCGCGGCCGGGCCGAAAGCCGGGCTCAGCCGGTCGCGTTCTCGGCCGGGGAGACATGGGCGTACCAGCGCTCCGTCTCCTCCGGGTCGAGGGCGCGCTCCAGCAGGGCGTCGCCGCGCATGCCCGGGAAGAAGCGGCCCGCGGGCCAGGTCCGCCGGTAGGACGGCTCGTCCAGGACCAGCAGCCGGACGCCGTCGACGACGGGTATGTCGGCGGGGGCGCCCTCGTTCCAGATCAGTTCGCCGTCCGGGGCCACCAGGTCGAAGGAGCCCACGGTGTCCACCTGGCCGGGGGTCTCCCGGCAGACGGCGACCTCCTGCGACGACGGCGCGTGGCCCTCCACATGGCCGCCGCCGATGAGCGCGTCGGCGAGCAGGGTGTGCAGCTGGAAGTTGTCCCCGATGCCGGAGATCCGCAGGAGGTAGCCGGTACCGCTCGTCCGGTGGAGGGCGACGAGCGGTTCGTCGTCCAGCACCAGGAGGGCGTGGGCGAGGGACTTCAGCTCCAGGCCGGAGGCGCGCTCCACCGCGCCGAGCAGCCGCAGCGCGTCGCCCCGGGAACCGGCCTCCCGCCGTACGCCGGGGTGGTTCAGCATCGCGACGGCGGCCATCTCCCACTGGGGAAGCGTGCCCCAGCCGACGGCCGCCTCGAAGCCGACGCGCTCCACCAGCTCCGGGCCCGGCTCGCCGCCGTCCGGGGCGGGAAACGCACCGCCCCCGGTCGCGGCCCAGGCGTCGGCGAACGCCACGGCCTGCTCCAGGGCCCACCGCAGCCCGGCCAGCACCCCCGGGGCACAGCGCTCGGCGTCCGCACCGCGCTCGACGCAGGCCCCGACGAGCACGGCGACGACGGCGCGCGGGCCGGGCGGCACCTGCTCCAGCACGGCGGCGAGCCGCGGCCCGCCGTCCAGCAGCTCCGACTCCCTGGCCTGCCCGAAGGTCTCCTGCAACCGGACGAACGCCTTGCCGGACCGCTTGGCGTCCTGCGCCGACACCGCCGCCTCGAAGTCGGCGACGGCTCCCCCGAACCCGGCTTTACCGAATATCATTCCACCACTTTATCGACGGCCCGTTCGGTGCTATGAAGCCGGTCCCGCCCAGGGGAAACCGGCCTCCGACCACGGGCTCCCGCACCCCTCGCCGTACGAACACTCCCGCCCGCGCGGCGGCGACGGTCGCGGCGGCCGCGATGACGTGCTTTCGGCCTTCCCGGCCAGGCGGGAGCGGCCCGGGAAGCGGAACCGGATCGACAGCGGGAGGATACGGAGATGGCTGCTCCCGAGCCTGACCCCGCACCCGGCCGCGTCCCCGACACCGCCGCCGACACTCCCGAGCCGGCCCCCGGCCCCGAGCCGCTGACCGTTCCGAGCATGTCCGCGGGCCCGGACTTCGTCCTGCGCCCCTGGGAGATGAGTGACCTCCCGCTGGTCCGCGAGGCCTCGCTCGACCCGTACATCCCGCTCATCACCACGATCCCGGCCCCCTACTCCGAAGCCGCCGCGGAGGCGTTCGTCCGCAGGCAGTGGGAGCGCGCGGCCACCGGCGCGGGGTACCCGTTCGCGATCGTGCGCTCCCGGGACCGGCGCCCGGTCGGCGCGATCGGGCTCTGGCTCCGGGAGCTGCCCGAGGGCCGCGCCTCCCTCGGCTACTGGCTCACCGATACCGCCCGCGGCCAGGGCGTCGCCCGGGCCGCACTGCGTACGGTGACGGGCTGGGCCCTGCGCGACCTGGGCGTCCCGCGCCTCCAGCTCTGCATCGAGCCGTGGAACACCGCCTCCGCCCGGATCGCCGAGGACATCGGCTTCCGGCGGGAGGGCCTGCTGCGCGGCTGGCAGCAGGTGGGCGACGAACGGCGGGACATGGCCGTGTACGCCCTGCTGAAGAGCGACGGACCCGTGGATGGCCGGGCGGTAACCGAGGACTGAACACCGAGGCGTTACGATCGCGGGCACCGCTGCCGACCAGCAGCCGGCCACCGGCAGCCGAGCTCCAGGAGTACCGACCGTGTCCGCACCGCGCATCGGCGTATCCATCGTGACCATGGGAGACCGCCCGCAGGCGGTCGAGGCGCTGCTGGCGTCCGTGGCCATGCAGGACGTCCGGCCCACCCGGCTCGTGATCATCGGCAACGGTACTGCCCTCCCGGACTACTCCTCCACACCCGGGCTGGAGGACCTCGACGGCGGGGTGACCACCATCGAGCTGCCGGAGAACCTCGGCTGCCCGGGCGGCCGGAACGAGGGACTGCGCAGGCTCGCCGAGATCGGCGACGTGGACGTGGTGATCGAGCTGGACGACGACGGGCTGCTGGTCGACAAGGATGTCTTCCGCCGGGTGCGGGACCACTTCGCGGCCGACGACCGGCTCGGCATCGTCGGCTTCCGGATCGCCGACGAGACCGGTGAGACGCAGCGCCGCCACGTGCCGCGCCTGCGGGCGGGCGACCCGATGCGCGGCGGCCCGGTGACGGCGTTCCTGGGCGGCGGCCACGCGTTCTCGATGAGGATGCTGGCGGAGACCGGCCTGTGGCCCGCGGAGTTCTTCTTCACCCATGAGGAGACGGACCTGGCCTGGCGGGCGCTGGACGCCGGCTGGACGGTGGAGTACGACCCGGAGCTGCTGCTCCAGCACCCGAAGACGAGCCCGGCCCGGCACGCGGTCTACTACCGGATGACGGCCCGCAACCGCGTCTGGCTGGCCCGCCGCAACCTGCCCCTCCCCCTGGTCCCCGCCTACCTCGGCACCTGGACCCTGCTCACCCTCGCCCGCACCCGCGACCCGAAGGGTCTGCGGGCCTGGGCGGGCGGCTTCGTCGAGGGCGTCCGCACGCCGTGCGGGGAGCGGCGCCCGATGCGCTGGTCCACGGTGTGGCAGATGACGCGGCTGGGTCGCCCGCCGGTCATCTGACCGACCGCCGGACCACCCACCGCTACGGCGTCCAGCGGTACAGGACGTCCGGCTCGTTCTCCTCGTTGCGGCCGCCGTCGTCGAACGCGACGGCGGTGAACCCGTGCCGCTCGTAGAAGGCACGGGCGGCAGCGTTGCGCTGGAACACGTACAGGCCGATCGGCCCGTCCACGGCCCCGCGCACCTCGGCCAGCAGCCGGCTCCCGATGCCCCGCCGCAACGCGTCGGGCCGCAGATAGAGGTGATCGAGCTCGTCACCCCCGGCGAGCGCGGCGAACCCGAGCAGTTCCCCGCCCTCCCCGTCACGACCTGCCTGTTCGGCCACCCACACCGCGGTGCTGGTGGGCAGCACGACATGGGTGATCCACGCGAGGGTGTCCTCGTCGCTGTGGATCCGCGGCAGATACGGCATGGCGGCCGCCCGGGAGTCCAGGAAGACCTGCGTGACGGCTTCCGCGTCCGCAGCCGTCGCCGGGCGCAGCCGTACGCCGTCGTGTGCGGGCCGGTGCCCGGCCTCAAAGTCCGTCATACGGATGATCAGATCATGGGGCGGACCCGCACAGGAAGGACCTCGGACAGGTCACAATGGAAGGGCTTCCAGATCCGTTGCGAGGGAAGGCCCGTGCCCATGGCCGAGGAACTGCCGCACCGGCACGCCACGCTCGACGAGGTGGCCGCGCTGGCCGGTGTGTCGCGGTCGGTGGCCTCCCGGGTGATCAACAACGCTCCCCATGTCAGCCGGGCCAAGCGGGAGTCCGTCGAGAAGGCGATCAGGAAACTCGGCTACGTGCCCAACCCGAAGGCACGCGCCCTGGCGACCCGTCAGGCGGGTGCGGCCGCGCTGGTCATCTCGCGGGACGATCCGGAGGTGCTGACGGACCCGTTCTTCGGGCAGCTCATCGCCGGAGTGGCCGGCGCCCTGGAGGAGGCCGACCTGCACATGATGCTGTGCGTGGCGGCCACCCCGCGCGGCCGGGAGCGGGTGGAGCAGCTCGTGCGCTCCCGCGCCGTCGACGGGGTGATGCTGACGGCGTCGCACGAGGACGACCCCCTGGCCCGGATCGCCAAGCAGGGCCCGCTGCCGGTCGTCTTCGGCGGGCGCCCGGTGGACTTCGAACCGCGCTGGTACGTGGACATCGACAACGTCGGCGGCGCCCGCGACGCGACCGAGCACCTGCTCGCGCGGGGGCGGACCCGGGTGGTCACGATCTGCGGGCCGCTGGACACCGAGGTGGCCAGATCCCGGCATCGCGGCTACCGGGAAGCCATGACGCTCGCCGGCCTGACGCCCCGTCCGCCCGAGGCCGGGGACTTCTCCGAAGCCGCCGGAGCCGCCGCCATGACCCGGTTGCTGGAAGCGCATCCGGGCCTGGACGGGGTGGTCGCGGCCAACGACAACATGGCGGCGGGCGCGCTGCGCGCGCTGCGCGGAGCCGGCCGGTCGGTGCCCGGGG
>NZ_QWFA01000103.1 GCF_003501885.1 Streptomyces globisporus | reverse complement strand
GGTGCGGGGGCTTCCGGGAGGGAGGGCGTCGCGGGTGCGGGTGCGGGTGCGGGAGCCGGTGTCACGAAGTCCGGTACGGGAACGGCCGGGGCCGCGGGCGCAGCCGTGGGGCCGGCCGTCGGCGCGGACGACTCGGTCCCGGCTGTGGCCGTGACGGTGGCGGTGCCCGTGACTGACGCGGTGCCCGTGACCGAGGCCGTGGTCTCCCGGAGACTCGGGGCGGCCGGGTGGTTCTCGCGGGACTCCTGCGCGATCAGATGCCTCGGCAGCAGGACGACGACGCCGGTGCCACCGCGCGAGGAGGGCCGGTAGTTGACGCTGATCCGGTGCTTGAGCGCGAGCCGCCCCACCACGGCGAGACCGAGGCGCGTGCCCTGGAGGGCCGCGAGGTCGGTCAGCCGCCCGGCGACGGAGTCCGCGGCCCGCCGCATCGCCGCGTCGGCCATCTTCAGGCCGCTGTCCTCGATGGTGACGACGATGCCGGTGCCGCGCTCCTCGACGTAGACGTGCACCTCGTCGATGGGCGGTGAGAAGTTGGCGGCGTTGTCCATCAGTTCGGCGAGCAGGTGCATGACGCCTTCGGCGGCGAAGCCGGAGATGGCGACGTTCGTCGAGCAGTGCAGCCGTACCCGCTGATAGGCGGCGATCCGGCCGACCGCGCCCCGCAGGATGCTCTCCATGACGATCGGCCTGTTCCAGGCGCGGCTGGGCCGGCCGCCCATGAGCAGGGCCAGCCGGTCCGTCATCAGGCCGAGCTGCGAGGTGCTGTGGTCCAGCCTCAGCAGATCGCCGAACACCTCTTCGCTGTGACGTTCCTGCATGCTGCGCAGATCGGCGAGCATGCTGACGGACTTCGCCTGGACGCGGCTGAGCGCCTTGGCGGACGCGGTCTGCGCGGCGAGGGCGCGGCGTTCGCTGAGCGCGAGCTCCCGGAGCACCGCCTCGACGGACGCGCGCAGCAGTGGCTGTTCCGGGAGATAGACCTCGGCCTGCACCGTGGCGCCGGACTCGCCCTCACGGAGCCGGGCGGCCACACTCGGCAAGGTCTCGCGGGTGAAGCGTTCGACCTCGGAGGTCAGGGCGTGCAACTCCTCGCGGATCCGGGCGTTCTCCCTGCCCAGCTCGTCGTGGATCCGCGTGCTCTCGGTGCGCAGGGCGGCGGTCTGCTGCTCCTGCCCCTCGACCGTGGCCGCGAGAACGTGCAGCAGCTTGCGCTGACGCGGCCCGCGCGGCAGCGGGACGCGGCCGAGGGCTTCGTCGGCCGGTACCCCGCCGCGTACCAGGCGGAGCAGCGCGGGCAGCGCCACGTCGGCGGTGTGGGCGGTGTCCGCTTCGAGAGCGGTCAGCGAGGTCTTGAGCCGTTCGGCCTCCGCGGTGCGGGCCGAGGCCGTGCGCTGGGTCCGCCGGCCGACGGTGTGCGCGACGGCGAGCGTGACGGCCAGGACCACCCAGGCGGTGACCACCACCGCCACCGCCCAGCCGCGTGCCCCGGCCGGGGCCAGGACCACGGCCACGGCTCCGGCGACGGCGAGCACGGACAGCACGGCCACAAGCGGCGCCGTCGCCGCCCCGGGCGCTTTCATCGGCCTCCGCCGCTGACTGGCTGGTACGGGTTCTGGCATGGATGCGGTCCCTCAGTTCTACCGAGCAGAAGGTGTGCGGCCGCTCCGAGAAGGTGCAGTTCACCTGGCGAATCGGAGAAAAGCGGAAGCAGCCTTTCCTGTCAGGGGTTGACCACATCGTAGACATGCTTGTGCGGCGGTTGATCCGGTGAGCGGCACAGTCCGTAGGCAGAGTGATTTTGTCGGGAAGTGGGCAGCGGGGCATGGCTGTTGTGGTATTCGCGAGGCGGCGCACCGCGCTGACGGGCACCGGGCCGGAATGGGCCCCGGGGGAATGGTCGGGGCATATGCGCGACGCCTGTCGACCGGCCTGGGGGTATGCCGCGAAGCGGCGATGCATCGGAGCCCGAGGAATTCTTTTCGGCCAATATGCCGCCGGTAAATGCTCAGTGACACCAGTAAATAAAGGGGTGCCGATGCGCGCGGGGGTCACGCCGCGCGCAACGCGTCAGCGGACGGCGACCCCGGCGATGAACGCGCTCCAGGCGGCGGCGGGGACGACGAGGGCGGGGCCGGTGGGGTTCTTGCTGTCACGCACCGGGACGACGCCGGGGAATCCGTCCGCCACCTGCACGCAGTTGCCGCCCTCCTGGTTGCTGTAGCTGCTGCTGCGCCAGGCGGCGGCGGTCAGATCGGGACGGGACACTCGCTGCACGGTAATCGGCCTCCAGTACGGATCGGATCAAGGCGAGTGACATCAGCGGCGGCAGTGCCATCGCCCTGAGCTGATCGTAAGTGAGAACGAACCGTTCGACCTCGTCCGGTTCCTCGGTCAACTGGCCGTAGTGCGCGCCTTCCGTGTAGGCGACCTCGGTGCCGTCAGGCATCACCAGCACGGTGAGGGAACCGCCCAACGAGCCGTGCGCACCCTGGTCGAACGGCAGCACCTGGATCGTGACGTTGGGCTCCTCGGCCATCCTCAGCAGCTTCTCCAACTGTCCGCGCATCACGGCGGATCCGCCGATCGGCCGGCGCAGTACGGCCTCGTCGAGGATGATCCACAGTTCCGGCCGGTCCGGGCCGGTCAGCCGCACCTGTCGGTCGAGCCGGGCCGCCAGACGTTCCTCCAGGTGCTCGGCGTCCCGCAGCGTGTGGCCCACGCTCAGCAACGCCCGCGCGTACTCCGGGGTTTGCAGCAGACCAGGCACTGCGTGCGAGGCGTACTCGCGAATCGCCGCCGCACGGGCCGAGTACGCGATGAACGCCTGCGACCAGTCCGGGAACGCCTCCCGGCACACGTACGGCCAGAGGTCGATCAGTAACTCGTCCGCCACCAGTTCCTTGTCCAGGACCCGGGTCAGCTCCAGCGTGGGCTTCGCGCCGGTCGCGCGCTCCAGTTGGGCGATGCGGCTGCTGACCACGTGAGCGAGCGCGCCCACCTCGGCCTGGGTGAGTCCGGCCGCGACGCGGAGCTTGCGCAGGCGTGACCCGAAGAGGGCGGCCATGGAGGTCTGCGGGTCAATTGCTTTGGCCATGGGGCTACTTCCGATTCTTACGGCCTGCGCGGTAAGGCGCTGTCACCTTCCGAGGCTAGGGTGCACGGCCGACTCTTGAGTACGGAACGTCACGGAACCCGCACGTGTGGGTGACGTGAGAGGAGTCGAGTGAACGGATGGTCGGCATGACCGGCAAGAAGACGCCCGCGGAGACGAGGGCCGACCGACAGGAAGAGGCCCCACCCCTCCCGCGCCGCTTCGGGCTGACCGCCAACGGCTATGGGAGTCTGTCGCGGCAGTTCCCCTCGACGCCCCGGGGAGCGCGGCTCGCCCGTCGCACGGTGGTGCGGCAGCTGGGGTACTGGGGGTTCGGGCCGATGACGGACGCGTCGTGCTCGGTGGCCCTGGTGGTGGCGGAGCTGGCGGCCAACGCGGTGTGCCACGGGCGGCTGCGGGGGCGGAACTTCCATGTGCGGGTGGATTACGAAGGCCCGGCGAGCCGCTTTCGTATCGAGGTCTCGGACGCCGTGCTCGGCCGGACCCCCGAGCACCCGGCGCTGCCCCCGGAGGATCAGGAGTCGGGGCGTGGCCTCTTCCTGGTGGAGTGCCTGGCGACCAAGTGGGGGTGGGAGTCCCGGAACCCGATCGGCAAGATCGTGTGGGCAGAGGTGGCGGCCGTGAGGCCTCGGGGTGAGTGTGAGGGCGCTCGCCCTACGCGCTCTGCATGATCTGGATCAGGTTGCCGCAGGTGTCGTCCAGGACGGCGGTGGTGACGGGGCCCATCTCCGTCGGCTCCTGGGTGAAGCGGACGCCGAGCTCGCTGAGCCGGTCGAACTCCGCCCGCACGTCGTCCACGGCGAACGCGGTGGCCGGGATGCCGTCCTCGACCAGGGCCGTCGTGTACGGCTTCACAGCGGGGTGCTTGTTCGGCTCCAGGAGGAGTTCGGTGCCGTCGGGGTCCTCCGGCGAGACCACGGTCAGCCAGCGGTCCTCGCCGCCGAGCGGAACGTCGTGCTTCTCCACGAAGCCGAGGACGTCCGTGTAGAAGCGCAGGGCCTTCTCCTGGTCGTCGACGAAGACGCTGGTCAGGTTGATCCTCATGGGGTGCTCTCCGGGGTCTGCGGGGCCTTCGATGTCTTCGGTCCGAGCCATCGCGTGACGATGTGTTCAAGGGGGTCGGTGTTCAGATCGTGGAACTTGTACCGGCCCTCGCGGCGGGTGACGAGCAGACCCGCCGTCTCCAGGACGGCCAGATGCTGGCTCACCGCCTGCCGGGACAGGCCGAGGCCGTGCTTGGCCACCAGCCGTCCGCATATCTCGAACAGCGTCTGGCCGTTCCGGTCGGTCAGCTCGTCGAGGATGCGCCGCCGGGTGGGGTCGGCCAGGGCCTTGAAGACATCGTCCGCCATGACTCCACAATAGGCAAGTAGCAACTTGCCTATCAAGGTGGAGCCCCGCCGACTCCCCGCGACGGCGTTGACCGGCCGCCGGCTCCGAGCGCGTCGCAGGGGGCCCGGCCCGCGGCCCGGACGCTGTGACGGCACAAAAGCGTGGTCGGCACTCGGCAACGAAGGGCGCCGTGCGCTGCCCGATGTGGGCAATGCGCCGGGACGTCGGCCCCTGAGATCCTTAGGCGCTCCCAACCGACAGCAATATCAAGGGTGGTTGACCTGATGCGTTCTTCCCGCTGGGCTCTCGCTGCGGCCGCTGGTGCGCTTGCTCCGGCGTTGCTGTTCTCCACGCCTGCCCTGGCCGGCGCACCCGCTGCGCCGGCCGCGGCCGGGGTGGCCGCCTCGCCCTACGACGACATGGACATCGACGATCTGCGCGTGGCCGTAGCCCGTATCCTCGGCGACCCCGACAGCGGCCGCCGCGTGATCCAAGAGGCCAACGCCCTCTTGGACAGTGGGACGGCCGAGGAGATGCGTGCCTGGCTCAAGACCGGCCACCGACTCGCCCAGGCCGAGGACGACCGCGTCGCCCTCGCCAGGATCCTTGCCGACCCCGACAGCGGACGACGCGTTACGGCCGAGATCAACCAGCTCCTTGACGCCAATGACCCCGACGCCACACGCGCCTGGCTGGAGACCGGCTACCGACTCGCCCAGGCCGAGGACGACCGCGTGGCCATAGCCCGTATCCTCGCCGACCCCGGCATCAGCGACGCTCTGCGCGCGGCGGCCGGTGCGGCACTGGACGACAACACCCCGGAAGGGCTGCGCTACTTCCTGGAGACCGGCCGGTACGAGATCGACAACGGCTGACGGGATCGCGCGGTTCGATCCGGGCCGGACCGGGCGAGGCCGCCGCGGTGGAACGTGGCGGCCTCACCGCAACGGGGCGGCAGTCCTAGGAGTCGGTCTCCGCCCGGCCTGCCGCCTTGGCGGTCTCGGCGGCCCCGGGGGCTCCGGAGGGCTCCGTGATGATCGGGAACCGGCGCGGGGCGAGGGTGATCAGGGCGAGCAGGGCCAGGGCCGCGGCTCCGGCGGCCCCGATGTAGACGTGGTCCACCGCCGCGTCGACCGCCCGGCGCACGTGGTCCGTCGCCGCCGCGGAGAACGCACCCGGGTCCTCCAGTGCGCGGGTCACCGCGTCCAGGTCGCCGGGGAGGCCGTCCACCGGGGCGTCGAGGAGGCGGGCGGCCAGGACGCCGTTGGCGACGGCCCCGAAGAGCGCCGCGCCGATGCTCTGGCCCACCTGGCGGCAGAAGAGGACCGACGCCGTCGTCGTACCGCGCTCCGCCCAGCCGACCGTCGACTGCACGCCCACGATCAAAGGGAGTTGGAACAGGCCGAGAGCCGCGCCGAGCAGCAGCATGAGGAGGGCCGGATGCCAGGGCTCGCCGGGGTAGGGGAGGAGCGGGAAGGCCAGCAGGATCAGCAGCGCGGCGCTCATGCCGATCATCGCGGTCCGCCGGAAGCCGATGCGGTTGTAGACCCGGTCGGACAGCGCCGCCGACACCGGCCAGCTCAGCGTCATCACCGAGAGCACGAACCCGGCGGCTATCGGGCCGAGGCCCAGCACCGACTGGGCGTACGTCGGCAGGAAGACGGTCGGCGCGACCATCAGCAGCCCCATCGCGCCGAGCGCCAGGTTGACCGAGGCGATGGTGCGCCGCCGCCACACCCAGCCCGGGATGATCGGCTCCGCCGCCCGCCGTTCAATGACGACGGTGAGCGCGGCCAGCACCGCGCTCGCCCCCAGCAGGCCGATCGAGGGCGCCGAGAGCCAGGGCCAGGCGACGCCGCCCTGCACGAGCGCGGTGAGCAGCAGGCTGCCGGTCGCGAAGACGGCGAGCGCGCCCGCCCAGTCGACCCGGGGCCGGGTGGCCGGGCGCGGGCGGGAGGGCTCGTGCAGGTGGCGGACGACCAGCCAGAGGGCGACGGCCCCGACCGGGAGGTTGATCAGGAAGATCCACCGCCAGTCGGCGTATCCGGCGAGCAGCCCGCCGGCCACCGGACCGGCGACCGCTGAGGTGGCCCACACCGTGGACAACTTCGCCTGGATGCGCGGGCGTTCCTTGAGCGGGTAGAGGTCGGCCGCGATGGTCTGCACGGTGCCCTGGAGCGCACCGCCGCCCAGCCCCTGGACGATACGGAAGGCGATGAGCGCGGCCATGTTCCACGCGGCCGCGCAGAGGACCGAGCCGACCAGGAACAGGATGATCCCGGCGACCAGGACCGGCTTGCGGCCGAAGGTGTCGGAGAGCTTCCCGTACAGGGGGAGCGTGACGGTGACGGCGAGCAGATAGCCGGAGAAGAGCCAGGAGAACACGGTGAGCCCGCCGAGGTCGCCGACGATCTGGGGGACGGCGGTGGAGACGATGGTGCCGTCGATGGCGGCCAGCGCCATACCGAGCATGAGCGCCGCCACGACGGGGCGACGGCCCCGGGGGGTGGTGATGGCGGAGGGCGCCGCCGCAGCCTTGCCGCCGTTCCGGCTCGCGCCGCCTGCGTCCGTGCCACCCGCGCCCGCGTTGTCGCCCGTGTTCGCGTCGCTCCTGCCGTCCGTGCCGCTCACCGGGTTCCTTCCCTATGCACGTATCTCCCGTGGCACTGTCTCATCAAGGGGCGCCGAGGGGGAGCCCCTGACCCCGTCTCCGCCCGAGGGGCGAGTTCCCCTAGGGGGCGCCCCCTCATAGTGGCCAGGGCCACTTCCTCCCGGCGGAGGACGTGGTGGCGGGGGGCTTCTCCTTAACCTCTTCTTACGTCGCCGCTACGGCTCACCGCAGGGGGGTGGGTGGGGAAAACCCCACCTGAAGACTGCGCTGAGCACCATCGCGCGGGGGACGGTCCGGAACGCAGACTCGGAACGTAACCCAGCGACGTCCAGTCATCGACCGACATAGGAGAAAAACCGTGACAACGGCTGTGACCATTCCCAGGCACGGGGGCACTGGAGGGCGTACGGCCGTCGCGGCACGGGCGCGACAGGTCGTGAAGGCCTACGGCACCGGCGAGACCCGGGTCGTCGCGCTCGACCATGTCGATGTGGACATCGCCCGCGGGCAGTTCACGGCGATCATGGGCCCGTCCGGCTCCGGCAAGTCGACCCTGATGCACTGCCTGGCCGGGCTCGACACGGTGACGTCGGGCGAGATCTTCCTCGACGAGACCGAGATCACCAAGCTCAAGGACAAGAAGCTCACCCAGCTCCGGCGCGATCGGATCGGGTTCATCTTCCAGGCGTTCAACCTGCTCCCGACGCTCAACGCGATCGAGAACATCACGCTGCCGATGGACATCGCGGGCCGCAAGCCCGACGCCGCCTGGCTCCAGCAGGTCGTGGAGACGGTCGGGCTCGCCGAGCGTCTCAAGCACCGGCCCACCCAGCTCTCCGGCGGTCAGCAGCAGCGCGTCGCCGTCGCCCGGGCGCTCGCCGCCCGGCCGGAGATCATCTTCGGTGACGAGCCCACCGGAAACCTGGACTCCCGCGCCGGCGCCGAAGTCCTCTCCTTCCTCCGCAGGTCGGTCGACGAGCTGGGCCAGACCATCGTCATGGTCACCCACGACCCCGTCGCCGCCTCCTACGCGGACCGGGTGCTGTACCTCGCCGACGGCTCCATCGTCGACGAGATGCAGAACCCGACCGCGGAGCAGGTCCTCGACCGCATGAAGCACTTCGACGCACGTGGGCGGACGTCATGACTGTCTGGAAGACCTCGGTGCGCAACTTCCTCGCGCACAAGGGCCGGATGGCCCTCTCCGCCGTTGCGGTGCTGCTGTCCGTGGCGTTCGTCTGCGGCACGCTCGTCTTCACCGACACGATGAACACCACGTTCGACAAGCTCTTCACCGTCTCCTCGCCCGACGTCACGGTCAGCTCGAAGGCCTCGGACGAGGAAGGCGAGCAGCCCGACAACGGCAAGCCCGTCTCGCTGCCCGCCTCCGTGATCCAGCAGGTCGAGAAGGCCGACGGGGTGGAGCGGGCCGAGGGCTCGGTCTACTCCATGGCGGTCACCGTCGTCAACAGCGACAACAAGAACATGGGCTCCGACACCGGCGCCCCCACCATCGCGAGCAACTGGACCAAGAACGACCTGCGTTCGATGGAGATCACCTCCGGCCACGCACCCCGCGGTCCCACCGAGGTGATGGTCGACGCCGACACCGCGAAGAAGCACAAGCTCACGATCGGCGACGAGCTGCGCACCATCGCCGCCACCGGTGACCTCAAGGCGAAGATCAGCGGCATCGCGTCCTTCACCGCCACCAACCCGGGCGCGACCGTCGTCTATCTCGACACCGCCACCGCGCAGAAGCACCTGCTGGGCGCCCCGGGCGTCTTCACCCAGATCCTGGTGACGGCCGAGAGCGGCGTCAGCGACACCCAGCTCAAGAAGAACGTGGCCGCCGCCCTCGACGGCGACGCCGCGTACAAGCTCCAGACCCAGCAGGAGGCCGCCGACGCCAGCAAGGACGACATGGGCGCCTTCCTGGACGTCATGAAGTACGCGATGCTCGGCTTCGCCGGAATCGCCTTCCTCGTCGGCATCTTCCTCATCGTCAACACCTTCTCGATGCTGGTCGCCCAGCGCACCCGCGAGATCGGCCTGATGCGGGCCATCGGCTCCAGCCGCAAGCAGGTCAACCGGTCCGTGCTCCTGGAGGCCGTCCTCCTCGGGATCGTCGGCTCCCTGCTCGGCGTCGCCGCAGGCGTCGGACTCGCCGTCGGCCTGATGAAGATGATGAGCGCCGTCGGCATGACGCTCTCCACCGAAGACCTCACCGTCGCCTGGACGACGCCCACGGTCGGCCTCGTGCTCGGCATCGTCGTCACCGTCCTCGCCGCGTACATCCCGGCCCGCCGGGCCGGCAAGGTCTCCCCGATGGCCGCACTGCGCGACGCCGGGACCCCCGCCGACGGGCGTTCCGGCTGGGTCAGGGCCGGTATCGGTCTCTTCCTGACGGCGGCGGGCGGCGCGGCCCTGTGGGCGACGACCCAGGCGGACAAGGCCACCGAGGGCTCCATGTTCCTCGCCCTCGGCGTGCTGCTGACCCTCATCGGCTTCATCGTGATCGGCCCGCTGCTGGCCGGCGTCGTGGTGCGCGGGCTGAGCGTGGTCGTCCTGCGGCTCTTCGGCCCGGTCGGCCGGCTGGCCGAGCGCAACGCCCTGCGCAACCCCCGGCGTACGGGAGCGACCGGCGCCGCCCTGATGATCGGGCTCGCCCTGGTGGCCTGCCTGTCCGTCGTCGGGTCCTCCATGGTCGCCTCGGCCACCGAGGAGCTCGACAAGTCGGTCGGCGCGGACTTCATCGTCCAGGACGGCAGCACCGGCCGCCCGATCGTGCCCCAGGCCGCCGACGCCGTGCGTGCCGTCCCCGGCCTGGAGCACATGACCGACTACACCTTCGTCAAGGCGAAGATCACCGCCCCGAACGGCAAGACGGAGGACGAGGGGATCGTCGCCGCCGACCCGACGTACCAGCAGGACGTCCGCCGCACGGTCCTCTCCGGTGACCTCACGAAGGCGTACGGCAAGGACGCCATGTCCGTCGGCGACGAGTACGCCGAGCGGCACGGGATCAAGGTCGGCGACACGATCACCGTCGCCTTCAAGGCGGGCGAGACCGCGAAGCTCAAGGTCGCGGCCATCACCTCGGACGACACCAACATCGACCGCGGCGCGATGTACACCAACCTCACGACGGCGGCGTCCTACGTCCCGGCCGACCGGATGCCGCAGAACGTGGTCATGTTCGCCAAGGCCGAGGAGGGCAAGGAGAAGGAGGCGTACGCGGCCCTCAAGAGCGCCATCGCCGAGTACCCGGTCTACAAGGTCCAGAACCAGGCCGACTTCAAGGAGCAGCTGAAGGACCAGATCGGCCAGCTGCTGAACATCGTGTACGGCCTGCTCGCCCTGGCGATCATCGTCGCGGTCCTCGGTGTGGTGAACACCCTCGCCCTGTCCGTCGTCGAACGGACCCGCGAGATCGGCCTGATGCGCGCCATCGGGCTCTCCCGCCGCCAGCTGCGCCGCATGATCCGGCTGGAGTCCGTGGTCATCGCCCTCTTCGGTGCGCTGCTCGGACTCGGACTCGGGATGGGCTGGGGCACCGCGGCCCAGAAGCTGCTGGCCCTGGAGGGCCTTGAGGTCCTGGAGATCCCGTGGCCGACGATCCTCACGGTCTTCGCCTGCTCCGCCCTCGTCGGACTGTTCGCCGCCCTCGTCCCGGCCTTCCGGGCGGGCCGGATGAACGTCCTGAACGCCATCGCGACGGACGGGTGAGCACGCACCCGCCCGCAGGAGGTGAGCCCGAGGGCGTCACCGTAGGATGACCGGCAGGCCCCGGGACGTTCCTCCAAACGTCCCGGGGCCGAGCCCGTTCCCCGCTTCCCCGCGCCCCGCTCGCGGCTCCTCCCGGGCCCCGGGCCCCCGGCCTCCTCAGATCCAGCCGCGTTCGCGGGCCAGCAGCGCGGCCTGGGCCCGGCTGGTCGCGCCGAGCGTCTGGATGAGATCGGCAACATGCCGCCGGTAGGTCCGCACCGACACTCCCAGGCTCCGCGCGCCCGCCTCGTCCTTGCCCACCGTGCACATCGAAACGAGCACCCGTCGCTCGATGCCGGAAGGGCGTGGGACGGCCGCGCCCGCACCGCTCCTTGCACCGCCGAGCTCCGCGCGTAGACCATCAATGACGTGCCGCGACCGGGTGACACGCTGCAGCTCCTGGTGGAGCGCGGCCAGCCGTACGTCCACCAGCCGGGCGAGCGCCACCTCGGGGTCCGCCGGGAAGATCCGCCGCTCCGCGTCCTCGGTATGCAGCAGCCCCAGCTTCTGGAGCCGGGCGATCCGGGCCCGGGTCTCGCCCGGCCGGGAGTGCAGCAGGGGGTGGAGGTCGTCGGTGCGGGCTCCGGGGTTGCGCAGGAAGTGCCGGTAGATCTCTTCCTCGGCCTCCGGGACCCCGAAGACAGACATCTCGTTCTCGCCCACGTACGCCCCCGATGCCTGATGCCGTGGGGCCGTGCACCGAGGGGGTTCGCCCCGCGCCGCCCGCCCCGGGCCGCTGCTCGCTCCGCCCGTGCTCGGTACTGCCTGTGTGACGCTCTCGGAACACCCTGTTGTGCAAGGGTCGGGCAAAGACTAGACGCTGTGCTCACTCCTGTGAGGATCCCCGGCACAACTGTGTGCGATACGGAGATGAACGGTGCGCGACCGTCGACGAGCGGCGGGCCCGGCACGACGGGCGGCCGGGTCCTCCCGGCCGGTTGCGGGCGCGGCTGTCACCCCCGGGTCGTAACCTGGAACCCCCGGCGCGTCCCACGTGTCGGGTCCTTCGCGTTGCCCGGGCAGCAGCCGGCTGCCGGCAGCGTCCGAGCCACCGCTGATCTGATCCCGGACGGAAACTTCATGAGCCTGCACGGTCTGCTGGATGTCGTCGTTACGGACCCGGCGCTCGCCGAGGCGGTGAAGGCCGCCGGAGACGGGCACCGGGCCCATGTCGACCTGGTGGGGCCGCCCGGCGCGCGTCCGTTCGCCGTGGCCGCGCTGGCCCGGCAGACCGGCCGGACCGTGCTGGCCGTCACCGCCACGGGCCGCGAGGCCGAGGACCTGGCCGCGGCCCTGCGCACGCTGCTGCCGCCGGACACGGTCGCGGAGTACCCGTCGTGGGAGACCCTGCCGCACGAGCGGCTCTCGCCCCGCTCGGACACCGTGGGCCGCCGCCTCGCCGTGCTGCGCCGCCTGGCCCACCCCCGCGAGGACGACCCGGAGACCGGCCCGGTCTCGGTCGTCGTCGCCCCGATCCGCTCCGTGCTCCAGCCGCAGGTCAAGGGGCTCGGCGATCTGGAGCCGGTGAGCCTGGCGGGCGGGCAGAGCGCGGACCTGGGGGAGGTGGTGGACGCGCTCGCGGCCGCCGCGTACTCCCGGGTGGAACTGGTCGAGAAGCGCGGCGAGTTCGCCGTACGCGGCGGGATCCTGGACGTCTTCCCGCCGACCGAGGAGCACCCCCTCCGGGTGGAGTTCTGGGGTGACGAGGTCGAGGAGATCCGCTACTTCAAGATCGCCGACCAGCGGTCGCTGGAGGTCGCCGCGCACGGGCTGTGGGCCCCGCCCTGCCGCGAGCTGCTGCTGACCGACCAGGTCCGCGAGCGGGCGGCGGCGCTCGCCGAGCTCCACCCGGAGCTGGGCGAACTGCTCGGCAAGATCGCCGAGGGCATCGCGGTCGAGGGCATGGAGTCGCTGGCCCCGGTCCTCGTCGACGACATGGAGCTGCTGCTCGACGTCCTGCCGAAGGACGCGATGGCGATCGTCTGCGACCCGGAGCGGGTGCGGACGCGGGCGGCCGACCTGGTCGCCACCAGCCAGGAGTTCCTCCAGGCGTCGTGGGCGGCGAGCGCGGGCGGCGGCGAGGCCCCGATCGACGTGGGCGCGGCCTCCCTGTGGGGCATCGCGGACGTCCGGGACCGGGCCCGCGAGCTGGGCATGATGTGGTGGACGGTCTCGCCGTTCGCGGCCGACGCCGCCGACCACGACGACGACACCCTCCAGCTCTCCATGCACGCCCCCGAGGCGTACCGGGGCGACACCGCCCGGGCGCTCGCCGACACCAAGGGCTGGCTGGCCGACGGCTGGCGCACGGTGTACGTCACGGAGGGCCACGGGCTCGCCTCCCGTACGGTCGAGGTGCTGAGCGGCGAGGGCATCGCGGCCCGCCTCGACGCGGACCTCACGGAGATCTCCCCGTCCCTGGTCCACGTCTCCTGCGGGGCCATCGAGCAGGGCTTCGTCGACCCGGCGCTGAAACTGGCGGTGCTCACCGAGACCGACCTGACCGGCCAGCGCACGGCCACCAAGGACCTGGGCCGGATGCCGGCCCGCCGCAGGAAGACGATCGACCCGCTGACACTGGAGGTCGGCGACTACATCGTCCACGAGCAGCACGGCGTCGGCCGGTACGTGGAGATGGTGCAGCGCACGGTCCAGGGCGCGACCCGCGAGTATCTGCTCGTCGAGTACGCCCCGGCCAAGCGCGGCCAGCCCGGCGACCGCCTCTACATCCCGACCGACCAGCTGGAACAGGTCACCAAGTACGTCGGCGGCGAGGCCCCGACGCTGCACCGGCTCGGCGGCGCGGACTGGACGAAGACGAAGCAGCGGGCGAAGAAGGCGGTCAAGGAGATCGCCGCCGACCTGATCAGGCTGTACAGCGCGCGCATGGCGGCCCCCGGCCACGCCTTCGGCGCTGACACCCCCTGGCAGCGGGAGCTGGAGGACGCCTTCCCGTACGCGGAGACGCCCGACCAGCTGTCCACGATCGCCGAGGTCAAGGAGGACATGGAGAAGACGGTCCCGATGGACCGGCTGATCTGCGGCGACGTCGGCTACGGCAAGACGGAGATCGCGGTCCGGGCGGCGTTCAAGGCGGTGCAGGACGGCAAGCAGGTGGCGGTCCTGGTCCCCACGACCCTCCTCGTGCAGCAGCACTACGGCACGTTCACCGAGCGCTACTCCCAATTCCCGGTCAACGTCCGAGCCCTGAGCCGCTTCCAGTCGGAAACAGAATCCAAGGCAACCCTGGAAGGCCTGAAGGACGGCTCGGTCGACCTGGTCATCGGCACGCACCGCCTGTTCTCCTCCGAGACGAAGTTCAAGGACCTCGGCCTGGTCATCGTGGACGAGGAGCAGCGGTTCGGCGTCGAGCACAAGGAGCAGCTGAAGAAGCTCCGCGCCAACGTGGACGTCCTGACCATGTCCGCGACCCCCATCCCCCGTACGCTCGAAATGGCGGTCACCGGCATCCGCGAGATGTCCACGATCACCACCCCGCCGGAGGAGCGCCACCCGGTGCTCACCTTCGTCGGGCCGTACGAGGAGAAGCAGATCGGCGCGGCGATCCGCCGTGAACTGCTGCGCGAGGGCCAGGTCTTCTACATCCACAACCGGGTCGAGTCCATCGACCGGGCGGCCGCCCGCCTCCGCGAGATCGTCCCCGAGGCGCGCATCGCCACGGCACACGGCCAGATGTCCGAACAGGCCCTGGAACAGGTGGTGGTGGACTTCTGGGAGAAGAAGTTCGACGTCCTGGTCTCCACGACGATCGTCGAGTCCGGCATCGACATCTCCAACGCCAACACCCTGATCGTGGAGCGCGGCGACAACTTCGGCCTCTCCCAGCTGCACCAGCTGCGAGGCCGCGTCGGCCGAGGCCGCGACCGGGGCTACGCCTACTTCCTCTACCCCCCGGAGAAGCCCCTGACCGAGACGGCCCACGAGCGCCTGGCGACGATCGCCCAGCACACGGAGATGGGCGCGGGCATGTACGTGGCGATGAAGGACCTGGAGATCCGCGGAGCGGGCAACCTCCTCGGCGGCGAACAGTCCGGCCATATCGCGGGCGTCGGCTTCGACCTGTACGTCCGCATGGTCGGCGAGGCCGTCGCCGACTACCGGGCCCAGATGGAGGGCGGTGTCGAGGAGGAGCCCCCGCTGGAGGTCAAGATCGAGCTCCCGGTCGACGCGCATGTCCCGCACGACTACGCCCCCGGCGAGCGTCTGCGCCTCCAGGCGTACCGCGCGATCGCGTCGGCCTCCTCGGAGGACGACATCCGCGCGGTCCGCGAGGAACTGACCGACCGCTACGGCCCGTTGCCGGAACCGGTCGAGAACCTCCTCCTGGTGGCGGGCCTGCGCATGCTGGCCCGCGCCTGCGGAGTCGGCGAGATCGTCCTCCAGGGCTCCAACATCCGCTTCGCCCCGGTGGAGTTGCGTGAGTCCCAGGAGCTGCGCCTGAAGCGTCTGCACCCCAAGACGGTGATCAAGCCGGCCGCCCACCAGATCCTGGTCCCGCGCCCGACGACGGGCAGGATCGGCGGCAAGCCGGTCATCGGCCGCGAACTGCTGGCGTGGACGGGCGAGTTCCTGACGACGATCCTGGGCTCGTAGCTCCCGGGTTTCGCCAACGATCGGGCCCCGCCGGCCTCCTCCGGGTCCCGGCCGGCCACGGCGGAGCGCCACGCCTCGGTCGCCCGGGCGCGCGGGCACCGGGGGAGGGCTCAGGCATGCCTCATCCGAGGTCGGGCTCGACGGCGATGGCGATCTTGCCGCGGGGGCGCCTGCGGTTCTCGCCGACGGAGCCGCCCTCCAGCAGCGTGTGCGCGTCCGCGATGTCGGACAGCGGCACCACCTCGCCGATCACCGGCCGGAGCTCGCCCCGGTCGACCAGCCGGCTGAGGGCGTCGAGCTTCGCCCGGCCGGGGCTGACGAAGAGGAAGTGGTAGGTCGCGTTCACGCCCCACGCGGCGAGGAGGTTCTGAGGCTCGGGGATGTCCACGATGGACACCACGCGACCCCGGTCGGCGAGGACCTCCGGGCTCCGGCTGAGGGTGTCCCGGCCCACCGTGTCCAGGACGACGTTCACCCCGCCCAGCTCCTGGACCTGCGGTACGTAGTCACCGGCCGAGAAGTCGATCACGGTGTCGGCTCCCAGCCCGGTGACGAACTCGTGGTCCTTCGCCCGCGCGGTGGTCACCACCTCGGCCCCCAGCGCGTGGGCGACCTGGATGGCGGCCGAGCCGACCCCGCCCGCTCCACCGTGCACCAGGACCCGCTCCCCGGCCTGCACCCCGGCCCGCTCGACCAGCGCCTCCCACACCGTCACGCCCACGAGCGCGAGACCGGCGGCCTCGACGTGCGACAGCCCCTCCGGCTTGCGGGCGACCAGGGCCTGGTCGACCACATGGAACTCGGCGTACGTCCCCTGCCCGGCGAACACCGGCGCCAGATACCAGACCTCGTCACCCGGCCGGAAGTCGTCCGCCCCGGGGCCGGTCCCGACCACCACGCCGGACACGTCGTTGCCGATCACCGCGGGCAGTGCCACCTGGTCGCGGTAGTCGCCGCGCCGGGTCTGCAGATCCAGAGGGTTCACGGATGTGGCATGCACGCGCACCAGCAGCTGGCCGGGGCCGGGAGTGGGTCTCGGCAGTTCTCGGGCGGCGAACGCGGTGTCCGCGTCGCCGAAGTGGACGAGTTCCATCGCACGCATCGAAGTCGACATGCCGCAACAGTAAATCGTCATATCGCGAAATGCCAATATGTGATTGGGTTACGATCATTCCGTGTTCTCGGAGACTGAGTTGCTGGCCGTGTTCCGGGCCCTGTCCAACCCGGCCCGCCGCCAGATGCTGGTGTGGCTCAAGGACCCGATGAGCTTCCCGGGCCAGGAGCCCGCCGATGTCGAGATCGGCGTCTGTGTGAGCGACATCCAGCAGCGTGCGGGGCTGGGGCAGTCGACCACCTCGCAGTACCTGGCGATACTGCGGCAGGCAGGGCTGGTGGTCGCCACGCGGCGGGGCAAGTGGACCTACTACCGCCGCGACGAGGCGAACATCGCCCGTCTCCTGGAGACGCTGCGCGACGTGTTCTAGATCCCCCGCCGTTCCGTCCGGTTTCCCGGCGGACGGACGTGTCGTGGCCGGCCGCCCATAGGATTCTCGGCGTCCGGTCTCCTCACCGTCAGGACGGCTCCCCGTGATAGCTCCCCGTACCCACCGCGCCGCCCTGCCCGCCGTCGGCGCCCTCGTCGTGATCGCTCTGGCGAGCGGCTGCGGCCCCGACGGCCTCGCGGCCGACGGCGACAGCACGAGCGGCGGGACCAACGGCGGCGCGCAGTCCGCCGAGGGCTTCGGCGTCAGCCCGCTGGACAACCCGAACGGTACGAAGCCGGGCCTGGCCCCCCTCACCAGCGACGCGGACCGGGCCGCCGCCCGGCAGCTCATCGAGAAGGTGGCCACCAAGGGGCGCGGCCCGAAGACCGGCTACGAGCGGGACAAGTTCGGCTACGCCTGGAAGGACGGCGTCGACGGCATCCCGCTCGCCCGCAACGGCTGCGACACCCGCAACGACCTGCTCGCCCGTGACGGCAAGGACATCGAGCACAAGGCGGGCTCCGACTGCATCGTCATGGCGATGACGCTCAAGGACCCCTACACCGGCGAGACCATCGACTGGCGCAAGCGGCAGGCGACGAAGGTGCAGATCGACCATGTGATGCCGCTGTCCTACGACTGGCAGATGGGCGCCGCCCGCTGGAACGAGTCCAAGCGCGAGCAGATCGCCAACGACCCGCTCAACCTCATCCCGGTGGACGGCCCGGCCAACAACGCCAAGCGTGACTCCGGCCCCGCCTCCTGGCTGCCGCCGTACAAGCCGGTCCGCTGCTCCTACGCGGTGCGGTTCGCCCAGGTCTCGCTGAAGTACGAACTCCCGGTCACGACGGCCGACAAGCGGGCCATGCTCACCCAGTGCGGCGGCTGAGCGGCCGCCACCGCCGCACCGCGGAAGGACGGAGCCTTTATACCTTGCCGCCGCAGATGACGTCGTACGGGCGGCCCATCGCCATCATCAGCTGCATCGGCTCCGTGGTCGCCGCCGGGCACTCCGTCTTCTCCTTGACGAGGCCGAGGACCTTGAAGTCGTTCGCCCCGGCGGAGGCGCAGGCGATCTCCTTGGCCGTCGCCGAGATGCAGTCGCCCTCGACGAGCTGGCCGCCGCCGGCGCCCGCGTCACCGGGGTGGTCGCCCGTCAGGTTGCGGCCGCAGACGGTGTTGGTCGGGATGCCGCCGCTCTTCTTGTCGTCGCCGGAGCCGAAGACCCGGGAGACCTGGATGATCAGGTCCGTTCCGGCCGGGCACTGGATCGCGTTGGGCAGGAAACTCGCGTCCTCGATCTTGAGGGCCTTGAAGGTCGCGCCCGCCTCGTCGCAGTCGAAGGCGCGGTAGCCGTCCGGCTTGTTCTCCGGGTCCGGGCCTCCGCAGTCACCGATCTCCCAGGATCCGCCCTTGCCGTCCGAGGCGGACGAGGAGGACGACGAGGACCTCTTCGACTTCGACGACTCGTCACCGAAGATCTTGGACGCTCCGTAGCCCAGGCCGAGGATCACCGCGAGCACCAGCAGGCTCTGCAGGCATCCGGCACCTCTCCGGGGGCGGTTCGGCGTACTGCCGGGCTGGGTCATGGTTCTGCTCCTCGACGGGTGATGCTCGGGTGGCGCACGGGGTGGAAAGTCACGGGTGGGGACGCGGCATGCACACCTCACGGTTCCGGGCGGGCGAGGGCATGTGCCGCTCCAGCGGGTCGAGATCTGCTGCCCGGCAGGGCCGGGTGTGTACGGGGGCAGGGGCGGGGGAGCCCGGTGGTGTCGTCGTTGTCATGCGGCGAGAGGGTAGCCGGGCCGTCCGTCCCACCGGGAGGTACGGGGTGCGGCGCCGATAATCGCTGGTCGGGAGCGGTACGGGCTGCCTAGGGTCGCGCGTATGGAACTGAACATCACCACCCTCGCCGAGCGTCCTGAACTTGCCGACGCCCTGGACCGGATGCCGGACACCTGGCCGGAGTTCATGCTGGAGGATCTCGTCGGCTGGGCCAACTTCCCCCGGATCGCGGTCGAGTTCCCTCAGTACGTGCTGGTCGCCACCGACCCCGAGGGCGTCGTGATCGCCCGTGCGTTCAGCGTGCCCTTCCTGCTCAATGCCCCCGGGCGCGGCGAACTTCCCGTCGGCGGCTGGGACCAGGTGCTGCTGTGGGCGTTCTCGGACCTGCGGCGCGGGAACACGCCCGACACGGTCAGCGCGATCGACATCACGGTGGCCACCGGTCATCTGGGCAAGGGGATATCGGGCCGGATGCTGGCCGCGATGCGCGACAACGCCCGACGGCTCGGCTTCGGACAGGTCGTCGCTCCGGTGCGACCGAACGGCAAGCACCTCAGGTCCGGTCTGCCGATGGAGGAGTACGCCCGGCTGACCCGGGCCGACGACGGGCTGCCCGAGGACCCCTGGCTGCGGGTCCACGTCCGGGCGGGCGGGACTGTGGACTCGGTCGCCACCGTGTCGATGACGGTGAGCGGTTCGCTCGCGCAGTGGCGGGAGTGGACCGGGCTGCCGTTCGACACGGACGGTCCGGTGGAGGTGCCGGGGGCGCTCGTCCCGGTCCACTGCGCGCTCGCCCACGGGTACGCGGTGTACGTCGAGCCCAACGTATGGGTACGGCACCGGCTGTGACGGTGAGACGCGATTCCGAAGCGCCCCCCACCCCCGTGCTCCTGGAGCAGGCCGCTGCGGTTGAGCAGATGGGTGAGGAGCCTCTCCGGCGGCCCCTGGGCGCTGACCCGCTCCATCCCGGCCAGGGCGCGCCGGAGCTGGCGCAGCGCTTGGTCCAGGGGATGTACGACGGCCTGACGGACGGCACGGTCACGCACGGATGAGGTGACCGCGCCGGGCGCCTCGGCCGTGGCGGCCCGGCCGGTGACGACCGCCGCACACAACGTTGAGGACAACCTTGGGGGCAACCGGGGTCGGCCGGTCGGCGGAGGTGTATACGCTCACCCCACACGTCCGACATACGCCTCCCAGGAGCAGCACATGCACGGCTACGGCCCCATGCCGCAGCAGCCGACGACATCGCGGCCGTCCCCGGCGACGCTCACGACGGTGCGCGTGATCCTCGTGGCGCTGACCGTGCTGAGCTGCGGCCTGTTGGGCTGGGCGCCGATGCTGCGGCTCGCGATCGTCACCCGCAAGCCGCGCGACCGGGTCCTGCTGGTGGTCGTGATCGCCCTCAACATCGGGCTGTTCGCCTTCATCATGGCCACCCCGGACGACCCCGACCAGATGTCGGACGCGGCGGCGCTGTTCATGATGCTCTGGATCCTCGGCCTGCTGGCCGGGGTGATCACCTACTACCTGTACGCGGAGATACGGCACTACAACACCCTCGGCGCCCCGGCCCCGTACGGCGCGCCCGTGCACCCGGCGCCCCCGCTCCCGTACCAGCAACAGCACCTCGCCCCGCACCAGCAGCCCCAACCCCAGCCCCACATTCAGCAGCACCAGCAGCCCAACCCGTACACCGCGCCGACCACCCCGCCCACTCCCACGCCCGCGCCCCAGCGCCTCGACCAGGTACGCGCCGAGCTGGACGAGCTGAGCGACTACCTCCGCAAGGAGAACAGGGACGGCGAGGGCCGGTGAGCGGGCGGACCATCGCCGACCGCTACGAGCTGGCGACCATCCTCGGCCAGGGCGGCATGGGCCAGGTGTGGACGGCGTACGACCGGCGCCTCGACCGCCGCGTCGCCGTGAAGCTGCTGCGCCCCGACCGGGTCGCCGGGCCCACCGGCAGCGACGCGGCCGACGAACTGCGCCGCCGGTTCGTCCGCGAGTGCCGGGTCACCGCCCAGGTCGACCACCCGGGCCTGGTCACCGTCCACGACGCGGGCAGCGACGGCGACGACCTCTACCTCGTCATGCAGTACGTCGAGGGCGCCGACCTCGCCGACCACCTGGCCGAACAGGACCCGTACCCCTGGCCGTGGGCCGTCGCGGTCGCCGCCCAGCTCTGCGCGGTCCTCTGCGCGGTGCACGCCGTGCCGATCGTCCACCGTGACCTCAAGCCCCGGAACGTGATGGTCCGCCCCGACGGCACCGTCACCGTCCTCGACCTCGGCGTCGCCTCCGTCCTCGACACCGACACCACCCGCCTCACCCACACCGGTTCGCCCATCGGGTCCCCGGCCTACATGGCCCCCGAACAGGCGATGGGCGGCGCGGTCGGCCCGTACACCGACCTGTACGCCCTCGGGGTCCTCCTGCACGAACTCCTCAGCGGCGACGTGCCGTTCGCCGGGTCCACCGCGCTGGGCGTCCTGCACCGCCATCTCTACGAGGCCCCGGTCCCGGTCCGGCAGAAGCGCCCCGAGGTGCCCGCCGCGCTGGAGGCCCTCGTCCTGCGGTTGCTCGCCAAGGACCCGCAGGAGAGGCCCGCCTCCGCCCAGGAGGTGTACGAGGAGCTGGCCCCGCTGCTGCCGAAGCACGGGACGCCCGCCGGGCCGCTCGACCCGACCCGCCCGTTCCTGCGGCCGCACGCCCCCTGGCCGGACCGGGCCGCCACCCCGGCCCCCGTGCCCGCGCCCGACACCTTCGCCGCGCCGCCGCCGGTCCTGGCCGCGACGCGGCCCACCTTCGGCGGCCCGCCGTCCTTCACCCAGCCTCCGGCCGCCTTCCCGAACCCGGCCCGGCCCACTCCGGCCGCCCCGGCCCGCCCCAC